>JBMYPG010000018.1:0-33651 GCA_049600095.1 Pikeienuella sp.
TTTGAAATACGAACGCGTTTCAAAATGCAGCGTGACAGAACATAAACTCAAAACGCACTGATCGCTTAGTCAATCTGATCAGTTGGTAACGGCCCACCATGGGCCAGCATCAGTTTGATCGCCGAAGCCGATGAGGCACCTTTGGCCCGCAGTAAGGGCAAAGATGTGCCGAGGTATGTGATCGTTTCCAGCTCTGGCAGTCTGCTGACCGGCTGGTGGGTTAGGTCGACCGCCAAGCATAGGCGCGTTGTGTGAGCCAGTTCGGCCCCGGACAGCCTGACGACGCCCATGCCCCGCAACTCCATCCGTCGATTGGCGGCATTTGGTGCCGAAGCGATAAGCTGTCTGCGCGCAACGGTCAGGCGCACTACATCATCTGCGGTCAGGCGTGCGCCAAGAGAGATGAGAGCCGCTGTGAGCGACGATTTACCGGACCCTGCTGGGCCAGTGATCAAAACGCCCCGACCGTTAAGGTCCACCGCAGAGGCGTGCAAAGTTTCCCTGTGCAAATGGCTCAACGGGGTAATTTCACGATAAAACGGGCACCGAGGATTGGGCCATCAACGCCAGCGCGCCGAATGTTTTCAGCCCAGATGCGCCCGCCGTGAGCCTCAACAATTTGTTTGGAAATAGAGAGACCGAGGCCGGAGTGATTGCCGAATTCTTCGTGGTCAGGCCGTTCCGAGTAAAAGCGTTCAAAGATTGACCCGAGGTTATCGTCTGGGATACCCGGCCCTTCGTCATCGACTGTGACCAAAACTTCGGATTCATTTTGCGTGAAGGCAGCAATGCGGACTGTTCCGTTTTCCGGAGAAAATGAAAGAGCGTTGCCAATAAGATTTTGCAGCACTTGAGCGATGCGCCCCTCTAACCCTTTTAACATTAAGGGTTGATCACCAACGGAAACTTCGATGTTTGCATCGCGGTCCGTTGCTTCGGCTTCGTTCAGTTCTGCAATAGTTTTGAGTAACTCGCGAAGTTCATAGGTTTGGGTTTCCTCGCGCACAAGCTCTGCATCCAAACGAGAAGCGTTGGAAATGTCAGTAACAAGGCGATCAAGGCGACGGATGTCCTTTTCTATGACGCTGAGGAGCCGTTTTTGCATCTCTGGCGTTTTGGCGATGCGCAGGGTTTCAACGGCGGAGCCGAGGGAGGTGAGCGGGTTTTTAATCTCGTGCGCTACATCGGCGGCGAATGTCTCAATCGCGTCGATACGGTGATAGAGCGCGGCGGTCATTCGGCGCAGGGCGCTGGATAGATAGCCGATTTCATCAGAACGAGAAGTTAAGTCGGGAAAGCGGATACGCTCTGGGTTCAGGGGGCGGGCCTCTCTGGCGCCGCCTGCCTCGGCTGCTTCGGCGAGTTTGCGGATCGGGCGGGCGATTGTGTTGGCGAGGATGACTGACAAGGCCAGTGAAATGGCGAGGGCGACGAGGAATACGCGGAGGATCGCCATACGCTCAGCCCGCACGATTTCGTCAATGTCACCGCCTTCGGTGGATAGCATCAGAACGCCGAGCACGGCTTTAAAGCGTTGAATTGGGACGGTAACTGAAACGATAAGTTCACCTTCGGAGTTAATGCGCTGCCATTTGGCGACGCCACCACGCAGAGCAGTGTAAACCTCTTGTTCCTTCGCGACGCCGGCAACTGGTGTTTCCTGGTAGATCTCAGGAGCACCGGTGAAGAACTCAACAACTTGCCTGTACCAACGTTCAACAGCGGTCAATGGTGCTGCATCCCCAGTGTGGCCGGGGGGGAGTAAAGGAATGGTTTCGACTTTGCCGGAGCCTTGCAGCAGGTTGCGGGTATCGCCGGTCAGGCGGCCAGCACGGTCAAAAATTTGCGCCCGAACACCGGTTGGTTGGACAAGTCTACGCAACACTAGATTAGCGCGCACTGCATCAAACCGCGTGCCGCCGGGGCCGGTGCCTGCAGCTTCGGCAACAGCAGCGGCTATGATTTCGCCTTGTGTCTGTAGTGATTGGGTGCGTTGTTCGATCAGGCCAGAGCGAAATTGGTTAAGATAGAGAACGCCAGCAACCAGAAGACCGAGGCCGATGAGGTTGAAGGCAACAATGCGGCGGGAAAGCGAGGCACCGGGCGCGACCTGATTGCGGCGCATTTTACGGCGACGGCGATTTAGGCGTGTTCTTGCGCTTTCTCTGGTCGGCCGAAGCTCATCATCCGTGATGCCAAACAAATCGCGCACGGGGCGCCAACTGTCGTCGCCGCCTCGCCCTAATTTTCCGGAGTTTTTCCCGGAGCTCTTTCTGTCGCCAGATTTTCCGCCATCCATTCGCGTCGCGTTACACCTCTTTGTAGCGATAACCTACGCCGTATAACGTTTCGATAGAGGAGAATTCGCGATCAACCACGCGGAATTTTTTGCGTACACGTTTAATGTGGCTGTCGATGGTCCGGTCATCGACGTACACTTGGTCATCATAGGCAGCATCCATAAGCTGGTCGCGCGATTTTACGAAACCGGGTCGTTGAGCGAGTGCGTGCAGGATCAGGAATTCGGTGACTGTTAAAGTCACGTTCTGGTCATTCCACGTGCAAGCATGACGAAGGGGGTCGAGTACCAGACGCCCGCGCTGCAACACCTTGTCGGTTTCCTGACGCTCTGTATCTTCCTCACGTGCCTCGCGGCGGCGCAGGATCGCACGAATGCGTTCAATCAACAGGCGCTGCGAAAACGGTTTGCGCATGTAATCATCTGCACCCATGCGCAGGCCCAGAACCTCATCAATCTCATCATCTTTGGATGTCAGAAAGATCACCGGCATATCGGTTTTTTGGCGAAGACGGCGCAACAGCTCCATCCCGTCCATACGCGGCATCTTAATGTCCAGAACAGCAAGATCAGGCGGAGTTTGGCTGAGGCCATTTAAGGCGGAGACACCGTCTGTATATGTCCTTACGTCATATCCTTCATTCTCCAGCGCCATTTGCACTGAAGTCAAAATGTTCCTGTCATCGTCAACAAGGGCAATGGTCGCCATTCGCCGCTCCTGAAATATACGTGCCGCAATTGGTGCGGCGTTGTTTGCACCATAGCCATGCCTGCTATTCGCCGCAATCTGTCTGACGACGGGTATTTGGAAACATCCTGTGACCATAGGTTGTCAGTAAACAAAAGATAATTTGAGAAAAATTATTGCTCGAAAATCGTGAACTGTAACCGATAGCTAATCGTGTAGACGGATACTAATTGTTGCCCATGCCCCTCAGTTTCCTATCGAATTCGCAATTTGTGTCACTGGGTGCGTAAAATTGTGCCTGAAGGCTGGATTGCAGACAAACTACGTCTATCTAACTCAAAAGGTGATCAAACATGCAGGGTTGCGCCAATTTCGCACGGGTCTGAGGGCTTTGTTAATTCGGGCGCCGTGATATACGGCCTATACCTTCGGGTAGGTAAGTCGAATCGCGAAAATCTTTGGCGCGTGCTCTGCCCCATTATCGCCTTGTAATGCATCGTAAGGTGCTTGCATTCGGTTGTACTAAATTGCGCAATGCGCAGCTATGAGGCCACAGATGGAAACTGGCGTTGTCAATCCCGCCGCCCGCCTGTCAATCCCTGGTGTAAAAGCCATCCACTATAACCTGCAGAACGCCAATTTGGTGCAAGCTGCCGTAGAACGTGGTGAGGGTGAATTGGGTCGCGGTGGCGCCTTTTTGACCACCACAGGGAAACACACCGGTCGGTCACCAAAAGACAAATTTGTCGTTGATGAACCTTCGGTAAAAGATCACATTTGGTGGGAAAACAACCCGCCAATGGCACCTGCAGCATTTGAGCAGCTCAAAAAGGACATGTACGCCCATATGGCAGGTGGCGAGTACTTTGTTCAGGATTTGTTTGGTGGTGCCGACCCTAACTATCGCCTGAATGTTCGCCTTGTCACAGAGCTCGCGTGGCATAACCTGTTTATCCGCCATTTGCTGCGCCGCCCTGAATTGGAGGAATTGGCCAATTTCACCCCTGAGTTTCAGGTTGTGAACTGCCCAAGCTTTATGGCTGATCCCGCAAAACACGGTTGCCGTTCCGAGACAGTGATTGCGATCAGCTTTGAACAGAAGCTGATTTTGATCGGTGGCACTTCATATGCTGGTGAAAACAAGAAATCTGTATTCTCTGTCCTGAACTATTTGCTGCCCGAGCATGGTGTTATGCCGATGCATTGTTCAGCAAACCATGCCAAGGGCGACCCGGATGATGCCGCTGTATTCTTTGGCTTGTCTGGC
This sequence comes from Pikeienuella sp., assembly GCA_049600095.1. Taxonomy (GTDB): domain Bacteria; phylum Pseudomonadota; class Alphaproteobacteria; order Rhodobacterales; family Rhodobacteraceae; genus Pikeienuella. The sequence continues at coordinate 4,255 of JBMYPG010000018.1, forward strand.
ACCGGTAAAACCACATTGTCCGCTGACCCGAACCGGGTTTTGATTGGTGATGATGAGCATGGTTGGTGTGAGCACGGCACGTTTAACTTTGAAGGTGGGTGTTACGCCAAAACCATCAATCTGAACGCCGAAGCCGAGCCTGAAATCTATGGCACAACGACCAAGTTTGCGACTGTCATTGAGAATATGGTTTATGACAAGCACACTAAAGCGTTGGATTTTGATGACGATAGCCTGACGCAGAACATGCGTTGTGCCTATCCGTTGGAGTATATCTCTAACGCATCTGCAACAGCCCGTGGCGGTGCGCCGCGCAATGTTATCATGCTCACTTGTGATGCATTTGGTGTGTTGCCTCCGATCGCACGGCTGACACCGGCGCAGGCGATGTATCACTTCCTTTCAGGCTTTACCTCTAAGGTTGCTGGCACTGAAAAAGGTGTTACGGAGCCAACACCGACGTTCTCCACATGTTTTGGTGCGCCATTCATGCCGCGTCGGCCAGAGGCTTACGGTGCGTTATTGCGTGACAAGATTGCCAATCATGGGTCAACCTGCTGGTTGGTTAACACCGGTTGGACCGGCGGTGCATATGGTGTTGGTTCGCGGATGCCAATCCGCACCACACGTGCGCTGTTGACTGCTGCGCTGAACGGTTCGCTGAATGATGCTGATTTCCGGATTGATGAGAACTTTGGATTTGAAGTTCCGGTCAATGCAGCCGGTGTTTTGGAAGTGGTCCTGAACCCACGCCGGACATGGGAAGATGCAGCCGCTTATGATGCGCAGGCACAGAAATTGGTCAGCATGTTCATCGAGAACTTTGCCCAATATGAACAGCATGTTGGCGAAGAAGTGATGGCAGCATCGCCTAAAGCAGCCTGATCTGCTTGCTAAATCGCCGCTTTGTGCGGCACGCTACGGCCTCTGGTTACTATCGGAGGCCGTTTTGTTTTTCAGGATATTGATTGCATTATTGTTCGCCACGCCCGCCGTGGCTGACCAGGTACGGATTATTGCGCTGGGTGATATGCCCTATGGCGCGCCGTCTGAGGTATACCCTCCGTATCGGGCGTTGATTGCCAAAATCAATCAGGAAAAGCCCGACTTGGTGATCCATGTTGGCGATACCAAAACCGGTTCTTCACCCTGTACCGATCAGCTTTTGCTGGAGCAGTTGGCTTTTCTGAACGATTTTACTGCACCGACAATTTATACCCCCGGTGATAATGAATGGACTGACTGTCACCGGGATAAGGCCGGGCGGTATGATCCTTATGAGCGGTTGGCATTTATTCGGCAGCACTATTTTTCTGAGCCGGATTTGAGTTTCGGGGTGCCTACTCCAATTGCTTTTCAGGCGGACTATCCTGAAAATTCACGTATCAAGCTGCCTGGTGTGATGGTGATTGCAGCCCATGTTACCGGTTCAAAGAATGGTAAAGGACAGGAAGCCAGCCGGAAAAGCGATGGTTTTAAGCAGCGCACTAAGGGCGTGATTGCCTGGATTGAACACGGTTTCGCACGGGCATCGAGTGGAGATGCGGTGATCGTGGCTCTACATGCTGATATGTTCACCACTAAGAATTTCAATTCTTGGAAACGGTCGTGGCGGAAGAAATCTGCCTTTAAAAAAGTTGGTTCGGCGCTGGCAAAAGCTGCAGCCACCCATAATGGGCCAGTTTTACTGATTTTTGGCGATACCCATGAGTATCGGGTATTCGCCCCCATGCCAGACAAAGTACCGAATTGGACGGCGATGGAGGTTTACGGCGGCCGATCAATGCATGCGGTTGAGGTGGTCATCGACCCGAAAGCAAGTGTGCCATTTGTTTTCGACACTGTTGCTAATCCTGCATTGCCATAATTTGGATCGAGTTTAAGGCCCCCTGCCCTTGACCCCGCGCATCTGCGGTTTTACCCCGCCCTCATGTCAAATTTTGCTATCGCCGCCGGAGATCACCTAACTGCCGAAGCTGCTGCTGATGTGCTGCGCGCTGGTGGGAATGCTGTGGACGCTGCCATCGCCGCCGCGATGACGGCTTGTGTGACTGAACCCGTGCTCGCGTCGCTATTGGGTGGCGGGTTTATGATGGTTCGGCAGCCGGATGGAAAAGCCAAGCTGCTCGACTTTTTTGTGCAAACACCCAAGCGGAAAGTTGCACTGGGTGAGTTGGATTTTCGCGCGATTGAGGCCGATTTCGGGGAAACGACGCAAAGCTTTCACATTGGTGCAGGTTCAATTGCAACGCCGGGCGTGGCGCGGGGGTTGGCTGAGGCGCATGCGCGCTATGGCGTGACCCCGTTTACGGATTTGGCAGCGCCAGCGACCCGGATCGCGAAAGAGGGCGTTCCTCTAGCCGCATTTCAGGCTGGCGTGTTGGAGATTGTAAAGCCGATCTATGTTGCCACGCCTGAGGCTGCCAAGACATTCGGCAATGGTGAGCGGCCGTTGCAAGCTGGAGAGATACTGCGCAACCCTGCCCTCGCTGATGTTATTGAAACCTTTGCCCGCGAAGGTGATCGGTTCATGTATGAGGGCGAAGTTGCTGGTGCCATTCTGTCGCTGGATGGTGGACATCTGAGCGCCGATGATTTGAAGGATTATCAGGCCGTCTGGCGAGAGCCTTTGGTTGAAAAGCGTGGTGGTGCGCGGATCATCATGAACCCGCCACCTGCACTGGGTGGTGCTTTGATCAGCTTTGCCCTGCGGATGATGGCGGCGGATGATACGCCGACGGATATTACGCGCGCATTTGCTGCAACTTCGCGGGCGCGGGTGGAAAGCCGAATTTCTCAGGATGCAGTGGGTGGCGCTTCCCGGCTATTGGCACCTGATTTGGTGGTCATGTATCAAAAGGAACTGATGCGCAGGAAAGCTGCACAGCGTGGAACGACCCATATCTCCGTCATTGATAAGGATGGATTGGGCGCTGCTATTACGCTTTCGAATGGCGAAGGTTGTGGGCTGATTGCGCCGGGCACGGGATTGATGCCGAATAATATGTTGGGCGAGGAAGACCTGATGCCCGGTGATTGGCATGAATGGGGCGCTGACATGCGGCTCAGCTCTATGATGACACCGATGTCGATTGAATGGCCGGATGGCCGTGCTGTTATGATGGGTTCAGGCGGGTCAAACCGTATACGCACGGCGCTGGCGCGTGTTGCTTCGCAAATCGTAGACCATGGCGCGCGGTTGGAGCAGGCGATTAATGCGCCCCGTATCCACGTTGAAGGCGCTGACACACCCCGTGTGGATTTTGAGGATCGGTTCCGCGATGATCATCGGGCTGCGTTGCTATCTGCTTTTCCTGAGGCTACGCCCTGGTCCATTACATCCATGTTCTTTGGCGGTGTTCATGGTGTTCAGCGCGACGCAAAGGGTGGCATGGATGCTGCAGGGGATCCTCGTCGGAATGGGATTGCATTGGTTGGTTAGTGACAATCTTTAGTGGCGATCTGCCAGACGCGCCCTTTCCCTTATCGCGGCCAATGCTTCGTTCGCTGGAACAGACAGTGGGAACACTGATATTTCGTTTTCGAACGGTGCCCATAGACGATCTGCGGTGGGGAGTAATGGGCGGCTGAAACGGCTGCGGGTGCCGCTTTTGAAAATCGGGGCGCAGGATTTCAAGTCATAAACATCGATTGTTTCGTTGAGCCGTTCATCTTCGGTCGCGAGGATTATCCGACTGCCATCAGAAGAGAATGACACATTGCGGGCGCCAGTGGTGGCCAAAGCCGTACAGATCGGCTCAGCCCCCTCAGCGCTGAACCTGTGTAGGCGGAGGTGGTCGCCGCCCTCTGCCAGCAGGTTAGTAGGTGACCAGATTGGGTCAGGCGAGCCTACGTCCGCCGGGGGTGTTTGTGCGATATAGGCACCGGTGCGGGCATTAAAGATGACAGGGCCAATGACAGGTTGGCCATGCTCATCCTCTGAATCGAAAAGCGGCGTGATCGCCAGCCAATTGCTATCCGGGCTGAATGAAAACCAATCTGCGGATCGTGGTGCGAGTTGCAGTGGTGTTTCGGTCTTATCCGCGAGGTTTAGCAATAGCGTCCGGGTCAAATAGGGGTATTCGCCGGCTGTCAGCCGGACCATAGCCATGCCGCCATCCGGTGATACGGTCAATTCTGCGGCTTGGGCGGACCAGCGAAAAATTTCGCTAATTTCCCCCGCTCCACTCATGCTCAGCAAGGACATTTCGCGTTTTTCCGGATCGTCAACGCCGTTGCTGGTTAATAAAACACCGCCGTCCTGATACATCGCAACATTGTAGATCGGCGCATCAGGGTTTGCCACGGTTTGGTTGATGATCGCGCCGGTGTTTCCGTCAATCAAAATGACAGAGCCATCGGTTTTGACGAGAGTATGGAGCGCGCCCTTTGGGGCGTTGGCTGGTTGGTGGCCACGCTGAGAACGAAGTCCGGCGTGCCTGCCCGTGATCTGGCCAGAAACACCATCGATAATCAGGAATTCGTTTTCGGCACCATCACCGTCGCCCTGGCCAAATGGCGGGCGGGTGAAGGCAAAGATGCCGAACAGATGGTCGGCAGTCATTGGCACAACGCGGAATTCGCTTGTGACGCCCTCCAAAAGTGTTTCTGGGCCGAGGGGGCCACCATCTGGGTCGTGCAGTTGAACGCTGGGGCTGGCTGGGTCGATCACGACAATGCGGTCAGCGCCTGCGAGATTAAGGCCCAAACCGTGGCGGCCAGCGCCTACAGTCCAACGGCGGTCGCCCGCATCCCACAGGCGAAGGCGGGAATCGCGGCCTGATGTGATTAACCGCCCGCGCAGGGGATCGAATGCGGCGGCTGTCATTCCGCCTTCGTGCATTGGTCCACTCCAACGAGCCTCGCCCGATGCACCAAAGTGGATTGCGCCATCATCGCCACCGCCGCAAAGGATGATCAGGGCACCGGAAGCAGCCTCAAACAATTGGAGTGGCGGTTTGCGGCATTCACGGAAATAGACGTCATCGCCGTTCGGCCCCGGTGCCTCTGCCGCGCTATAATCGCTGCGCGCCAACCATGGGCCGCCTTTGCGCAGGCCGTGCGCATAGTCTTGGCTACCCGAAAATTGCAAGGTGGGTAGCGGAGCGCCGCCGGGTAAGGACCATCGCAGTATGCAAGAGCCTTCTTCAACGTCTGACAGAAGCAACCCGACCTCCGACCGGTCTGGCGTGAAGGCGATGTGAGGTTTGGTGAGGCGGCCATTTACGTCGAGCGCCTGAACATCGGTTGCAGAAATGTCAGCATCGGTCGGGCAGATGGGTTGTTCACCTTCGGCCCGCAATCTGAGCGGTGTTTCCTGCCCGATGCGCCAAAGATAAATGCCGGGGCTGGATCGGTAGATGCTGGGTGGGTCTATGACAGCGGCCAGATGTTCACTGTCGACAAAGGTGATGTCAGCGGAATCTGATGGCAAGGTAAGAAGGCCCGCGAGGGCCTGAGCATGACGATGAAAAACGCCCACGACGGTATCTGCTGCCTCGCCCGGCCCTAGATCGAATGCAAAGAACCGCCCGTCTGGTGAAATATCGGATGATTGGTAATAGCTTTGCGGGGTTTTCACGGCCGTAGCCTGAAGGACTTCGCCGGTTGCAAGATCGATGTCTTCGAACAGCAAAGGTGAGAACCACTGGCCGTCCTCACCTTGTCTTTCATCCTCTATCCTAACGGTCCAGAGGATTTCATCTGTATCGCTCATCCGCGCGATATTGCGGCCCGTTGCCTTGTGAATTTGCGTTGACTCGCCTGTGCCAAGATCAGTCAGATAAGCGGAGCCTTCGTTATCAACCGCTGCCAGTGCGCCGCCATCCAGAAGGCGAAGGTCGACCAAGTTTGGTGAAGGCGCAGGCAGATTCGTCATTGTTCGGGTTTCGAGTGCGGCCCGGTTTAGGGCGATATGCGCGGCCTCTGGTGCATTCTTTAGGCCAATCTCAAAAGCCTGCGCCAATGCCGCATAGGCACCGGCCTCATCTCCGCGATTGAGGGCATCTTGGGCGGTTTCAGCCGACAGGAGCGCAGCTTGGCGGCGTTCGGCCATCCGTGCCTCTTGCTGAAGGGTGTAGCTGTAACCTGCGATGGACAGGGCGATGGTAGCGGCGGCGGCCCAGAGGGCAGCGCGGCGTTTTTTTCGGGTGGCGTCACGTTGAACCAATGCATCGAAATCAACGCCCAGCACTCCGGCGGCAAGTTTCATCCATGCATTGCGCCACCCGTCCTTACCCGGGCGGGCATCGGCGGCAATGGGTTCGGCGGGAATGTCGGATATTTGACCATCAGCGTCGAGGTGATACTGGATCGCTTCAGGAAAGCACTCCTCATCCTCCACCCCTGCGATGTTGGAAGCACCGGGTTCGCCATCCACAATCAGGCATAATACGCGGTCAGCCTTGCCCATTCGTTTGAAGGTGAGAATTTCTTCGTTCACCCATCGGGAAGCGGCAGAGCGTGGTGAGCAGATGACGAGCAGGTAGTCGGACCCCTCGAGGGCGGCATGAATTGCACCGCCTAGATCTGCGGAGGTTGGAAACTCTTCGCGGTCCCTAAAAATCGGAAAGATGCGTTTTGGCACAGGGCCCGTGCGGCTGTCGCCGCCGACTAGCTTACGGGGAACCGAATAACGTTCGAGAGTTTTGTGAAGTTTTGCTCCCCAAACCTCATCCGCATGGCTGTAGCTGATAAACGCTTTGTAAGTCTTCACGCATTTCCCCCTACCGTGAACATGGCTTGCATGGCGGGGGATGGCAAGCAATCTGGAGTAAAGTTGGGGAGTGCTGAATAAGCTTTCGACAGCAAGTCATTGCTTGACCAAGAGAAAACGGGCGCTGCTGGTAGCAACGCCCGTTCTTTTTAGCTGTTAGTTCAGATTAAAGAGCTGAAGCCAGCCCTTTAACTGCTGATACGAATGTTGACCGAACATAGCGTTCGTCGTTGCCGACTGCGCCATAGACCGCTTCCATCTTCGCATTCGCCGCATTGTAAGATGCACCGTCCATGAAGCCTGCAGCGTTCATTGCTTCGATCATCGCACCGAGAGCCATCGTTGCCTGCTCTGCGCTTGTGTAGTCAGCAAAGTAGCCACCCTGGCTGCGGTCGATCAGTTTCGCCATCGCTGCCTGCATCGCTGCCTGATCCACATTCATCGCAGATAAGGTTGCTACCGCCGCCTGTGCTGCTGAGCGAATTTTCTCAGCCGCCGCGACGGTTGCCTGACGCGAGGTGTGAACTGCTTTGTGCAAACCACGGATGTCAGTTGCCATCTGTTTGGCCATTGCTTCATCAGCCATGCCCAAAGCAACTTCCAACATCATCATGTTGGCATCGTTCAGTTTGGCAACGCCAGGTCCAAGGCCCGTGCCGGGACGTGATTTCCATGCAGTTGCGAAGCTGCCGCTTGAATCTGGCTGAGAGCTGGACATCGGCTGGTGACAGGCGTGGCAGTCGAAGAATGCCAGTTCTGGGAAGAGACCCGTTTTAGCGAACTTGCTGTCGATCAGCAGATCCATGCGACGCTCAACCATCAGTGCCTGACCTACGGCCCAAGTTTTCACGCCATCAACGACCGCTTTACGCTCTGCGTAGTCATCATCAGCGACAAAGTGAGCTGGCTGGAAAGCTGTGAAGCTGTCTAGCTCAAAGCTGATCCGTGGGTGACCTGCGCCCATCATGCGGTGCGTTGCGAACTGATCGCTGTCGCCAAGGTGACAATCCAAGCAAACACCTGCACGGGTAGCTGGGTCTTCAAGCGCCACAAGACCGTTTTTCACATTGTCAGCGTGGCTTGAACCACCAATGTGCAGCCCCATCCATGGGCCGGAACCGGCACCGTGGCAGGCTTCGCAAGTAACACCGTCAGCAATATCAAACTGAGGACCGCGCTGAGCCTCTGGAATATTGGTTGTGTGGCAGTTGAGGCAAGTTTCTGACTCATGCGCTGCCTCAATCCCGAGATTGGCAGCAATACGCTGAGCACGCTTACCTTTCAGGGCTGAATATGATTGCGAGTGTTTGTCGTATTTCTGCCAAGTTAGATACTCGTTCAGCAGAACCTTGGAACCGAATGCAGAAACTTGGCCATGGCAACCGCTTGAACCGCAGCTTTTCACACCCAGATGTACATCCTGCGCAACCGCAGGAAACCCGAGTAGTGCCATCACCGTTAATAAGACTGCAACCGCGCTATTTTTCGACATTCTGACCTCCATCTGTCGGCGCTGGTTGGGCGAACCCCCACCTTTTTCAATTAAGGGTAGGATACGTCGACAATCTCAATCCGCAAACTGATTATGCGCTTTGAATGAAAAAACCCGTATCTTTCACAGGCATGGCGACCGGATTCGTGTTTTATGAAGTGCAAAAACACACGTTCCAAGTGGAAATTACGACCCCAAAAGCGCTCTATGCGGGTGGATTGGAACTGCGATTCCCGCAACACGGCTTTACATTTCGCGGTGCTTCGCCGCTGCTTCGCGGGTGATTTGGGTATTTAGAAGCGAGGACGACCGACTGCATGTGCAATTATGCGACCCTCGACCAACACATCGCGGCCTTCGATCACTGCACGCCGGTCTGATCGGCTGAAAGTGATCCGAGGATCATCCGCACCGGCCGCAATCGCGGCTTTGAGAGCAGATTCGCCCGCAAGTGATTCGGCCATATCAAAGGCTTGATCTTCGTTCGTTGCCATTTTGGGCGCATCGCCAAAGATGACCTCAAACCGATCACCATCAGGCGAAAGGATCAAAGCCTCGGCTTTTACTTCTACCTGCCCTGCGACGGCACCGACGGCGTTGGCAACATCGGCATGTTCGGGAATGGCACATTCGGCCTTTAGCATCGCGGCAACGGCTGGATAATAAGTGGGGGCAGAAGCACCCAAGCCGATGAGCGGGGATGAGAGGCTGAGGTTGATGCTGGCCAATCCGCTTTTGCCCGATAGAGCTGCCACGGCGAGGGGACTGAGCGAAAGAGCCGGTTCTTCGAACCCGTCTTCCTCCAGCGCTGCATCCAGCGCCAATTCGGCGGACCGGCGATGAAGGGCGGCCACGACCCGGTCGCAAAGCTCTTTTTCGGTTTCCGCCAGAACACGGCCATCATTGCCGCGCCGACGGGCGAAAAGCTGGGCAGCCTTTTCGGCGGCCTTTCCATCGAAAGTACTGTGAAGGCCCAGAACGTGGGCGGCATCAGTTGGAGTAAACGCAACGCGGCGGAGGAATCCGGCGCGGATCAGGCGCGTAAGAGCCGACTGGCTGCGGCGACCGAGTTTTAGCGCCTCAATCGCAGCGCCGTGTTCGCCGACCATTGCGAGAATTTCGGCTTCGCGTTCCGTCAGTTCCGCAGAACCGGCGCGGCGAGCGCCCGGGGCAACGAAGAGGCCGTCGAGGTCGCCAGCGCGGTCACGGGTTAACTGCTCATCCATCGCAGTGTGAATCATAGCACTAGCAGCATCGCTGCTGGCTGCGAGCAGGCTGATCGGGACGGCGCGTTGCGGGCCGAGGAGGATTTGGGGACGGAGGCCGGTGGAGGTGAGGCTAACCTCGCTGTCACCACCGAGGCCGTGGGTTCGCATGGCGACGGCTTCGACCATCGTTGTCCAACCGCCGACGCGGGCACCAACCGGGTCAATGCGCGGTCTGCCGTTGCTGAGCACTGCAATATCTGTTGTCGTGCCGCCGATGTCAGAGATAACGGCGTCGGTTAAGCCGGTGAGGTGGGCTGCGCCGATAACGCTGGCCGCTGGACCGGACAGAATAGTTTCGATGGGGCGTGCGCGGGCCACTGCGGCATTCATCAATGCGCCGTCGCCTTTCACGACCATCAGTGGTGCATCAACGCCGAGATCCTGGAGCCGCGCCTCCGCCCCCTCAATTAACCGATGGATCATGCCGATCAAGCGGCCATTAAGGAGTGTGGTTAGCGCCCGCTTTGGCCCACCGAGTTTGCTGGAAAGCTCGTGACTGCACGTGACAGGCATACCGGTGCGTTCGGCAATCAAATCGCGCGCCGCCTTTTCATGCGCCGGGTTTCGCACAGCGAATACGCCAGCAACGGCGAAAGAGGCCACGCGGCTGGCCATATCATCGATCGCATAGGTCAGCGCGGTCATGTCTAAAGGGACTGCTTCGCCGCCTGAACCATTGTGACCACCATCAATACAAACCACCGGATCAGTGCCGAGCGCGTCTTTTAGCCCGGCACGGGTCAGGTCAGCCTCACGAAAGCCGATCATGATGAGGCCAGCAGCATCGCCGTGCCCTTCGACCAAAGCGTTGGTCGCGAGCGTTGTGGAAAGTGAGGCCAATGCAATTTGGTCGCCTGTGACCCCGGCCCCGTTCAATGCCTGCTCTGCCGCTGCGCCAATACCATCGGCAAGGTTTCGTGGCGTAGTCAGGGATTTGGATTTGGAAAGGACGACTTGAGCTACATCATCATAGACGACCGCATCAGTATAAGTGCCGCCGGTATCGACGCCGAGAAGATAGGGCATAGTTGCTTGTCTGGTCTGTTAGTGTTCCTCGTTGGAGCCGGTTATGGCGCCCAGCGGCACACTATGCACGCTATATCCGACAGAGATCGTTCTGTTCGCGGCGCCGGAGAGTTCAGGACCTAACTGATAGCGGCAAGAAGTACTATTTAGTGCGGTGCCTAAACTCGTTGGGCAGCCATTGTACGAAGAATGTAGCGAAATAGACAAACGCTGAAAAAGCCCAATATTACAATCCTACAAAGAAATGAGCCAAGAAACCAATTTTGTATTTGGAAGCACTAATCTCGGCGGGCGTTTTGATCATCTCTGGCCCAATAAATGCCCCGCCAATACCCAGCCACACCAGCACCGCGAAACAAAGAAGTATAATCAGGAAGTTCTTGTTGGCGTTCTCCACCAGAAAAGGCGCTGTGTCGGCGGCGTCATCAAAATTCAATGAACGAGCGATAGCCATTGAGATAGCGAACAATACCGCACCGATGGCGGCGATTCTACTGGAGTAGGCGTAAGCATTTATCGCATCGGGGTGATAGTGGCTCTGAATCTTTTTGATCTCATTCTCTACGCGGGGAATTGGGAGGAAATCGAAGAAGCCAATGGGCAACCCAAAAACAGAACCTGCACCGTTGAAGTAAACGTAGTAGCTTAAGCTCAGGGTTATAAGCGCCGCCAAGCAAGCGAAAGCGTTGTCGAAGCCTCTGATCTTCATCATTCACCTGCAATTAGGATCTAGCAGCTATGCCGCGCCGGCCCCGCCGAGCCAGTATTCCAAGCGATCGTGGATGTCTGTTGCGTCATTTGCGATGGCGTCCGCCACGAGTTTTTGTGCGGTTGATAGATCAACGCTTCTCAGCATTGCTTTGACAGGGCCAACGGAGGCTGGGCGCATGGATAAAGTGCGGAAGCCGATTGCGGCGAGGGCCAATGCTTCGACGGGTTTTCCGGCGGCTTCGCCACAGAATGACAGTTTGGTTTCCGATGCGGCGCAACGACTAACGACGTGAGACAGGAAACGCAGAAAAGAAGGGGAAAGGGCGCTGTAGCGTTGGCGTACTAGGTCATTGCCCCGGTCTGCGGCAAAGAAGAATTGCATAAGATCGTTACCGCCTACGGAGATGAAATCTACGGCGGCGAAGAACTTATCTGAGGCAAAACCGATAGAAGGTGTTTCCAGCATCGCGCCGATTTTTAGATCATCGGAGATTGGCACGCCGCGATTGCGCAGTTGATCGCATGTTTTCAGGAGCAAATCGCGGGCGGCGAAAAACTCTGCTTCGTCGGCGATGAAGGGGAACATGATGTCGAGTGGGCGGCCCTCTGCCCCGCGCAACAGCGATTGGAACTGAAGTTTCAGCAACATCGGTCGGTCCAGGCCAACACGAACGGCACGCCAACCCATTGCGGGGTTATCCTCTGGCCGACGTTTGATGTAGGGCAACACTTTGTCAGAGCCGATGTCGAGGGTGCGAAATACCACCGGAGCACCGTTTGCTGCGTCAATCACATGGCGATAGATGGCGGCGAGGTCAGAGCGGTTTGGTAGGGTGGAGCGGATGAGAAACTGAAGCTCTGTCCGAAACAGGCCCACGCCCGTTGCGCCAGCGTCATATAATTCAGGCATGTCAGAGACGAGCCCGGCGTTGATCATCAGCTCAAAATCCACGCCATCCTGAGTGGTGGCGGGCTTGTCACGTAGTGCCTGATAGCGAGCTTTTGCTTCTTCTGCCACAGAGACACGCTGGCGGAAGGTTTCGATGACTTCAGCACCGGGACGTAGCAGCGCGACGCCTGCGTCGCCGTCCAGCGCAATCTCGTCGCCATTTTCGGCCTGCGCGACAATGCGGTCTGCGCCAACGATCATAGGGATTGCCAATGCACGGGCAACGATGGCTGCATGGCCGCCAACCCCGCCTTCCTCTAGCACCACGCCAGAGATAAAGCGGGCATGTTCTAGCAGTTCACCCGGTCCAATGTGACGCGCGATCAGGACAGCATCTTTTGGAATAACTGTGTTTACATTGCCTGAAAGACGACGAAGGAGACGGTTGGCCAGATCATCAAGGTCATGGAGGCGGTCGCGCAGGTAGGAGTTTGCCGCGCGGTCCATGCGGCTGCGCGCTTCGGATTGCACACGCTCAACGGCGACTTCGGCGACAACGCCTGACATGACAGCTTCGTCCAGTCGACGCAGCCAACCCTTGTCGTGGGCGAACATCCGGTAGGCTTCGATCACGTCACGATATTCACCCGGTGCGCCGACGAGATTGGATTCGAGCAGCTCATCAACCTCTTCACGCAGGCCAGCCATTGCGACTTCGAGACGTTTGCGCTCTGATTCCACGTCATCGGTGAACGGCTGGGTAATGGCTAGTTTCGGCTCATGCAAATGAACAACGCCGACAGCGGCACCATCGGAGGCGCCGACCGCGCGATAGGTTCGCGAGCCGCGATCACTAAGGTCTACGCCATCGCCGCCGGTTAGTTGGCCGCTTTCAGCCATTTCGGCGATGACCATTGCAGTGACTGACAGGGCGTCGACTTCGTCGTCGCTGAAATCCCGCCCGGCAACATTTTGGACAACAAGCACGCCAATGTTTCGGCCAAGACGCTGGATCGGCACACCGCAGAAGGACGCGTAAATGTCCTCTCCGGTTTCGGGCAAATACTGAAAGCCCGGCGTATTTGGCGCATCATTCGTGACGATTGGTTCGGCGCGTTCGGCAATGCGACCCACAAGGCCCTGCCCCATGCGAAGGCCAGTAGTGTGAACAGCCTCTTTCCGCAGACCTTCCGTCGCACAAAGTTCCAGCGTTTTTTCATCAACCCGAAGGTAGATGGAGCAAACCTCGGCAGCCATAGAACTGGCGATTACGGAAACTACCTGATCCAGCCGTTGCTGCCCGTCGCCTGGCTTTGCCATGGCATCGCGTAGCCTGAGCAACAACGTCCGCGACCCGGCCCCAGTTGCAGGGCTCATGTCGCGTTTCCTCCCTAATTTGCGCGCGGCATTCCCCCCGGATACCACGCAAAAGTTTTAGGCCGTTTCTAGCCCGAATGCAGCGTGCAGAGACTGCACAGCAAGTTCGGTATATTTCCGGTCAATCAGTACACTAACCTTAATTTCCGACGTTGTGATGACTTTGATATTCACACCATCAGCCGCAAGAGCGGAGAACATTGTTTTAGCAACGCCAGAATGGCTTTTCATGCCGATACCGACAACAGACACTTTTGAGACGTCGCCATCGACAACAAGTTCTGTGTACTCAATCTCATCCCGCGCAGCTTCGAGCACTTTGCGGGCGCTTTCCACCTGATCGGCGGCGCATGAGAATGTCATGTCTGTGCGGCCATCTTCGGAGATGTTCTGAACAATCATGTCGACGTTCACACCGCCATCGGCCAATGGGCCGAAGATTGATGCGGCGACGCCCGGCTTGTCCGACACTTTCAATAGTGTGACTTTGGCCTGCTCTTTTTCGGCTGCGATGCCGCTGACGACGTTCTTTTCCACGATTTCCTCCTCGTCACAGACCAGCGTACCGGGATCGTCGCTGAAGCTGGAACGGACCATTAGTTTTACTTTGCGCTGCATCGCCAGTTCAACAGACCGGGTTTGCAGGACTTTGGCACCGACTGAAGCAAGCTCCAGCATTTCTTCGAATGAAATGCGGTCAAGCTTACGGGCCTTGGATTCAATGCGTGGGTCGGTGGTGTAGACCCCGTCCACGTCTGTATAGATGTCGCAACGTTCTGCCCCCAACGCGGCGGCGAAGGCGACGGCAGTGGTATCGGAGCCGCCACGGCCCAGCGTAGTAATGCGGCCATCGGGGCCGATGCCCTGAAAACCGGCAACAACGGCATGGAGGCCTTCTTCGAATTTACGATCGAGGTTTTCGGTCTCAATATCAAGAATGCGGGCGGCACCGTGGGCATCAGAGGTGCGCACTGGCACTTGCCAGCCCAGCCAAGAACGGGCGGGAACGCCCATTTCCTGCAAAGTCAGCGCCATGAGGCCGGAGGTTACCTGCTCACCCGCTGATACAACGCTATCGTATTCGCGAGCATCATAAAAACCGGGGTGGTTCGCACCTTCTGGAACGGAGGCTGAGCGCACATAGCCGACGAGTTTGTTCGTTTCGCCGGACATGGCTGAAACAATCACGGTCACGTCGTAACCGGCGTCTGCTTCGCGTTTTACTTTTTGGGCCGCGTTGCGGATGCGGTCCAAATCGGCGACTGAAGTCCCGCCGAATTTCATCACTAGTCTGGGCATAGAAACCAAGCTCCCATCACCGCCTAGGCGCGGCGGGCCTGATATAGCTAAGGGGGTGCAATTGGACAAGGTGGGTGGGCGGTTGGTCGCAACTGGAATGGAGGCCTACACTATCATTCCAAACAGTGTAGGCGAATGAGCCCTACCTTATAGCGTTTCGAACTTAACTTGAATCACTTAACGTTGCCTGAAATCAAAGATCTCAACGCGTTAAGTGATATGAGATGCCTCAAGTAAAAGTCGAAACGCATTAGTGACAGTGCAAGGGCTGAGAACCGGCGTGGCAGCATTGGCCGGGAGGGGAGCTTTTTCGACATCCACCGCTGTGGTCGGCTTCGCCTTGGGATCTGGTTTGGTTATTCGCCGAAGCGATTGAAGTGGTTGGGGCCAAGGCAAAACAGAATAGAACAACTGCCAGTGTGGTAAATTTCATCATCATAAATCCTCAATAACTTGAGCAATTAATCATGGTTAAATTTTCGTTAACATCTAGTGCGGAAATAGACACGGCGGAAAACGCGACTGCTTAATCGTTTCGCTTTGCCATAAAGGGCAATGGCGCGACCGGCACTCCGTCCTCGATCAGAGCCTTGGCCTCTTCACCAGTTGCTTCGCCATGGATTGAGCGTTTTTCGCCGTCGCCATCGTGAATTTTACGGGCTTCTTCGGCGAAGTTTTTACCGACGTAATCTGAGTTCGCTTCAATCTCGGCCCGCATAGCTGACAGTTTCTGCTCTAGCTCTGTTCCACCGGGTGCGGAGAGCATAGGTTGGTCGGCCTTTGC
Source organism: Pikeienuella sp. (assembly GCA_049600095.1). Lineage (GTDB taxonomy): Bacteria > Pseudomonadota > Alphaproteobacteria > Rhodobacterales > Rhodobacteraceae > Pikeienuella. Next base: position 19,816 of record JBMYPG010000018.1, read on the forward strand.
ATTGCCCTTTTTGGGCACGCGTGGGGCCATTAGCATTTTGGTGACTTCGCTAGACCCGCAGATTGAACAGGTCACAAACCCCCGCGCCGCCTGATCATCATAAGCAGCTGAGTTAGGGAACCATGCCTCAAATTCATGGTCTTTGTCGCATTTCAGGTCATAGCGGATCATTGGATCATCCTAATCGGTTAGGCCGTGAATAGCCATCTTCTGTGAAAAAGCAATTGACGCGGTGCCACGGGCCTGCGCTTTTTCGCAGCGAGACTACTTTCAATCAAAGGATTGCCCCATGCAAAACCCACCACGACCGTTTTTGTACCTGCGTCATGGACAAACTGAGTGGAATAAAGAGCGTAGGGTGCAGGGGCGGACCGATATTCCGTTGAATGAAACCGGATTGGCACAGGCGGCGGCGGCGGCAGAACGGTTATCAGGCGTTCGTGTGGACCGGATTATCGCCAGCCCGATGAAACGCGCAGCCCAGACGGCCGAGGTGGTTGCGGCCAGTAAGGGATTGCCCATTTCCTGGGATGATCGCCTGCGAGAGCGATTTTTCGGTGCATTTGACGGCATGTTGCTGACCGAAATTCGTGACCAACTGGGGTATGGCGATGGTCTGTCGATCTGGTCATTGAACGGGCCCGATTCCGAACCGATGGAAGATGCACTTGCCAGAACATTAGAATGCATGAGCGAACATCTTGCCGATAGCGACGATCAAGTGCTGTTTGTTGCCCATGGAGCGCTGTTGGCATTACTGGCTGAACATTTGTTCGGGGAACGACTGGATAGCGGGAATGCCATCCCCTGGTCATTGGCGGAAGGGTCGGACGGGTGGCATGCCGAAGCTGTTTGAGTGTGAAATGTGTGGATCACTACCAATGCGATAAAGGCGAAATTGCGCCAAATGTGTCTATAATGTGTCTAAATTAGGTCGCTGGCGTGACATAAGTCGCATCTAGCAGCGGCGACTCAACCTATCCATGAGTGGCGCAAATTGATGTGCGGCTGACTTATGGGAGTGTCGGCAATGGAGTTTTTCGCTTGGTTGGGTTTGGATAGTAGCGTTTTATTGCATGTGGCGATGCTTGGTTATGTCGCCGGTTTTCTGTTTCGTGAACAGATTGTTCTGCGGATTCTGGTGCTGATCGGCACCGGGTTATATATCGCATATTACTATGTTCATCCGGCTGAACCGTTGTGGGAAGCGATGTTTGCCAGCGTTTTGATTGGCTTAGCCAATCTATTGGGATTGGGGCATCTGTTAATCAGCCGCGTTATGTTTGGGATGAGCGACGAAGAAAAGCTGATCTATGCGAAGTTGCCCGGATTGGAGCCAGGGCATTTTCGCGCCTTGATGCGGATTGGCAAAATCGGAACGCTGAAGCGGGCTGCTTTGCTAACGAAAGAGGGCACTCAGCCAGACAAGTTGTATTTCACCTGTTCCGGCGAATTTGCGGCCGAAAAAGGGGAACGGCGTTTTATGATCCCCGCAGGCGTATTCATTGGCGAGGTTAGTTTTGTGCTGGGATCAGCAGCCAGTGCCACATTGGCTGCACCTGCAGGATCGCGCATTGCGGTTTGGGATGTTGAGGACCTGAAACAGGCATTCGCTCAACGCCCGCGCTTAAAGGAAGCCATTGAGGCCCTGTTGGCTCGTGATCTGGCAGCAAAAGTGGCTGAGGGTGTGATGTTGAGCAATCGCAGACATGTACCGGATGATACGGAGCTATATGGCTGGGCAAAGGCGGTTTAATCTCCGCTGATTGCGGTTTGCATAACCCATGCAACGAATTCGATCCGCCTGAATCGTCTAAGAACCTGTTGGGGCGGATGTCCTTTGGCCAAAAAATGACTCTAGGAAAGTAGAGCTTATGTGCAGTTCTGCTCTCGCCTAAAATCCTTTCGCCTTTACTGATCTGAGCAAAGGTCAGCGAAGGACTTACAAGTATGAACGCAGTTGTCGATACCATCTTTAGCACTGGAATATTGGTGCATTTGGGGATGGCAGGATATTTTGCAGGATTTCTCTTTCGTGATCAGGTTGTATTGCGCCTTCTTGTTCTCGCGGGAACCGCCTCTTACCTCGCATACTATTACCTGCACCCAGCTGAACCGTTGTGGGGGGCCATTTTTGCCAGTAGTATGATTGGCCTTGCCACGTTGATCGGGTTGATGCGAGTTTTGGCCAGCCGGATGCCGTTGACCCTGAATGCCGAAGATCGTCTGATTTTTGATGCCTTGCCGGGGTTAGAACCGGGTGAGTTTCGTCGGCTGATGGCATTGGCCGAGAGGGTTACCCTTGGCAAGGACACTTTGCTGACCGCCGAGGGACACAAGCCGGATAGGTTGCATTTTACATGTGCCGGAGAATTTGCAGCAGAAAAAGACGGCAAAACATTCAAAATCCCGCCACTCACTTTTGTAGGTGAAGTCAGTTTTATGTTGGACGCAAAGGCGAGCGCCACATTAGTCGCTGAATCCGGAGCGCGGCTGGTGAGTTGGGAAGTTGGCAGATTGCGCAGTACGTTGAGCAGTCACCCCGATCTAAAACAAGCGTTTGAAGCGTTGCTGGCGCGGGATATGGCAGAGAAAGTGGCTGCTGGTATCCGCTTGCGTGGCGGCAATGTGGACCTGAGCGAGGATGACCTTGTGGCACCATTGGCCATTACCGGATGATAATGGCCAATGGTTTCATACGGTTAAGCTTTTAACGGCTACCGCCTGCCCGGTTGCGGTCACGATCACGGCGTGACGACATCGGCTGGAAAGCCACTGAAACATGGGTTTCACAGTATGGCTTACCCGGTGCGCACCCAAGACCGCAGAAATAGAAATCATCAGTTGCCGGATCACCGATGGGCCACTTACAGGTCCGCTCTGTCAGTTCCAGCAAATTGAGTTTTCTGGCTTTCTTTTCAATCGCCGCAAGTACCTGAGCGGTGCGCTGCGCGTCCTCTACCATCGCCGGGGTTGGTGGCGGTGGTTCCCGGCGCATTGTTGACGACTGAATTTTTGGTGCGGGTGCAATCGGCACCGAAACGACTTTTACCGCAGGGGCAGCTGGCGCCGGTTTTGGGGCAGCCGCAGGCGCAGCGGCCTGAGGCGGTGCCTTGGGCGCGGGTTTTGCCTTTGGCTCTGCCGCTGGTGCAGAGGCCGCGGCGGCCTTGGTTGATGCAGCGCGGTTTGAAAGGCCCAACCGGTGAACCTTACCAATCACTGCATTGCGTGTAACGCCGCCGAGCGCCTTTGCGATCTGGCTGGCGCTTTGGCCCTCGCCCCACATCACTTTCAGCTTTTCAACGCGATCTTCAGTCCAGGACATCGAGGTCTCCGCCCGTCTACTGCGCCTTAGGGGCGCGAAATATCAGAACGATCTTTTTACGCCCTGCACCAAAGCGAAACAAGGGTAAGTCAGCAAATAACACAGTAAAGAAGAGTGTCTTATTCTGCAGCGATCGTTTTGGAATCATCGCTCTGGATGGATTCAGCGTCATCCGGCTGGCCTTGGTCAGCATCCCCAGTGACTGGTTTTACAGCCTGAGCCAATTCGACCTTTGCCGGCCAAATGTAGGTCTGAGCAATCATCGGTGCGACCATCTGAGCACCGACAGAAGGCCACCCCGTTTCGCGCGCGGATTCATCATCTGCTGCAACCGTGATAGACAATTCCGCCGGGCGACCGCTGTTATCCCACGATTCCATGATCGCATCAGCGATCTTTTGCTGTTGCTGATGCAATTCAGAAAGCGCAGAGATGGCCGTTTCAGGCGGAATTACACCTCCTCTTATCCAGCGGATTACTCTCCGCCTTGGAGTGTCCAAAAATACCGCAGCCGAATCGGGATTTAGGCCGCATATACCTAGTAAAACACCAAAATTTGTCACACCACTTCCCCTTTACACACGGATAGCACCCCAACAAACCGCATGTGCACTATGGCTCATTTCCCCTGAAAGTTAAAGGCGAGAAGCGCGGATTGTCGATTTGGTTGACAGGCGCCACCGCGCCGCCGATAACCCCAACGCCTGTCAGTATTAACTGCTGATTAGACATTGTTTTTGAATGCGATCCTGAAGGGAATATCAGATGACGACCTCGGTCATGCCGACCTACGCGCGTACTCAACATGCTTTCGTTAAAGGCGAAGGCGCTTGGTTGATTGACGCCGACGGGCGACGACATCTGGATTTTGGTGCCGGGATCGCGGTGAACTGTTTAGGCCATGCGCACCCTGCGTTGGTAGCGGCATTGACTGATCAGGCTGGTGCCCTGTGGCACACGTCGAACCTGTACAGGGTGCCTAATCAGGAACGGCTCGCCGATAAATTGGCTGAGCTAACCTTTGCCGACACAATGTTTTTCACAAATTCTGGTGCGGAGGCAATGGAGTGCTGTTTTAAGGCAGCGCGGAAATTCCACAGCCACAATGGTGCGCCAGAGCGGGTGGAAATCATCACCTTTGAAGGCTGTTTCCACGGCCGGACGATTGCGACGATTTCTTCGGCAAAATCTGAAAAGCTGGTGAACGGTTTCGGGCCATTGGCGCCGGGTTTCGCTCAGGTCCCCTATGGTGATTTGGAAGTGCTAGCCGAAGCGATCACGCCGGAAACGGCGGCCATTTGTTTGGAGCCAGTGCAAGGTGAAGGGGGCATTTTACCCTCCCCCGATGGTTTCATGCGCGGTGTTCGGGAACTGTGTGATGAGCATGGTATTTTGATGATCTTAGATGAGATTCAGTGTGGCGTTGGCCGTACCGGTCGTCTGTTTGCCCATGAATGGGCGGGAATCACCCCTGACCTTATGGGTATCGCCAAAGGTATTGGTGGTGGCTTTCCACTAGGCGCTTGTCTGGCGACCGAACATGCTGCAGCCGGCATGACAGCGGGCAGCCATGGGTCGACCTATGGCGGCAATCCGCTGGGTGCTGCTGTTGGTGCTGCGGTTCTGGATATTGTTGGTGATGAAGCGTTCCTTGCCAATGTACGCCGTTTAGCGGGGCATTTGAGCCAGCGTCTTGGTGCTTTGGTTGATGCGCATCCGGATATTCTGGACAGCGTGCGTGGCGAAGGACTGATGATCGGGCTGAAATGTAAGATCGCTAACATGGACCTACTAAACGCCTGTTATGCGCAGGACCTGTTGACCGTGCCCGGTGGCGACAACGTTATTCGTGTGTTGCCCCCGCTGAACGTGACAGAAGCGGAGATTGACGAGGCGATCAGCCGGATTGATGCAGCCTGTACAGAACTGGAGGGGCGGGATGATAACCCATAACGGCCCTACCCCGCCGCTGGCATCTGGCGCGCGGCATTTTTTGGACATTCATGGTGTTGAGCGCAGTGATCTGCGCTCTATCATCGACAGCGCGAAGGCGATGAAATCAGCGCGCCTTGGCTTACCCCATGGCACGCTGGACCCTGATGCTGCCTTGTCTGGTCGTGTTCTTGCAATGATTTTTGAAAAGCCTTCGACCCGGACCCGTGTTAGTTTTGACATTGGGATGAGGCAGATGGGTGGGCAGACCATTGTTCTGTCTGGCGATGAGATGCAATTGGGGCGTGGCGAAAGCGTGGCGGATACAGCAAAAGTGCTGAGCCGTTATGTTGATGCAATCATGATCCGCACCGACGATCACAAAAACCTGCTGGAAATGGCAGAGCACGCGAGTGTGCCAGTTATCAATGGGCTGACGGATGATAGCCACCCTTGTCAGATCATGGCCGATATTCTGACGTTTGAGGAACATAACGGCCCGATCGAGGGGAAGGCGTTGTGTTGGTCTGGTGATGGTAACAATGTGAGCCACAGCTTTATCGAAGCCGCTGCGCAGTTTGATTTTGAGCTGCGACTGGCCTGCCCCGAGACGCTGGATCCGGACCCTCGGTTTGTGGATTGGGCACGACGCCAAGGCGGCCTCATTGTTCATACGCGCGATGCTGAGGAAGCGGTTCGCGATGCCGATGCTGTAATCGCAGACACATGGTTTTCGATGGGTGATGACCCGACTGCGCGTGAAAGCCGTCACAACCAATTGGCCCCTTACCAAGTGACGGGCCGGTTGATGGAGAGCGCAGCGGATGACGCGCTGTTCATGCATTGCCTGCCTGCCCATCGCGGCGAAGAAGCGACGGCTGAGGTGATGGACGGACCACGTTCGGTCATCTTTGACGAAGCGGAAAATCGGCTGCATGTGCAGAAGGCAATTTTGCGTTGGTGTCTGGGGGCGTAAGGCAACGCATGATCGAAAGCGGTCCCGGGCCTTTGCCCGGGATGACGGCCGCCTGAATGTCATCCCCGACTTGATCGGGGATCTTGCGCTGCGCGTATAGTTGGATTTGAGAAGCGATGCCCAGCCAGTTTCCCACCCGTAATGGATATATGACGCAGACGATACGCCACAAATATATTGAGGTGGCGATTGCTGATGGGTTGTTGCCTAAAGACGCGCATCGGATGCCGGATGTAATCTCGTTAAACGCACCAAAGGATCGCAAGAAACCCATTCAGTTTTGGCAGTTGTATTCTGTAATGGGGCAGGATCGGATTGTTGAGATTGTCGCCGATTTCTATCAGCGTGTGTTCTCAGATGAAGAATGGTTCCGATCGGTTTTTGAACGGGTTGGCGGGCTGAACCATCATATCGGGACGCAGGCGAGCATGTGGATCGATACCATGGGTGGCGGGCCCTATTACCATGGCGCGGAATTCAGGCTTAGCTTTCACCACACCCATAATGCGCATGCATTGATGGATGCGAAGGGGGCTGCGCGATGGTCTGGTCTGATGGTGGAGACGCTGAATAGCTGTGGTCAGCATATGACGGATGACCCGCGTGTTCGGCCCAGTCTGAATACGTTCTTAACCTATTTCTTTGGCCGTTATGCTGATGAATTTGGGTTTGAGAACGCTGCGGTATTCGGCCCGGTGAACTCACCGTTGCAGCGTAAAATTAACTTTATAAACATGACCTCGGATGCGATTGAAGCGCTGCCGGAAGATGAATTGCGCGATGCTTTGATTGGGCGCGGCGTTGATGTGTCTGGTTATGCGAACAAGGCAGAGTTGGTTGCCAAGGCTTTGATGTTGTAGAGTAGATTTAGGCAAAGGTCCCGGATCAAGTCCGGGATGACGACCCCCTACCCCACCGGCACCGTCTCGGACGGGCCTTCGCCGAATGCCGTTTTATACGCCGCTGAAAACCGGCCCATGTGGGCGAAGCCACGGGCTTGCGCTACTTCGGTGACTGTGGCGGCGGGGTCGCCGTGCAGCAGGTCAAATCTTGTCTGGTTCAGGCGCTCGCGTTGCAAATATTGCATAGGAGTCATGTCGTAGGCTGTGCGGAAACCCATTTGCAAGCTACGCGGAGTGACGCCTGCTGCCGCTGCTACATCCGCCATTGTAATGGGAGTGTCGGAGTTTTCGCGAATGAACCGCCGAGCGCGGCGGACATGATAGGGGGCGCTTTTGGGCTCATCCCTATTCAATAACGGTGCGATATTGCTGGGTTGGTTGCGAAGGAAACGAGTGATCAGCTCTTCTTCGATCAGGCGCTGTGTCAGGTGGCGTTTTTGACTGAACACTGTGCCGCATTCGGTGGCGGCCAGAACACTGCGCACCTCTGCCAGCCAGTTTTTCAGGCCGGGTTGATCAAGCCGGACTTCGTTCTGGAACAACACCGGTTGGTATAACGGCCTGCCGATCAGAGTTTCGGCTGCGGCGCTCATCCGGTCTCGGTCGATTTGCAGCAATAGCTGTTCACAACCCTCGCCCCAGCGCATGGCGGTATGGCGATGGGGGTTAAGGACCGAAGCTATGCCGGTGCCTGTATGCGCCTCGTCCTTGCCATTGCGAATGTGAGCACTGCCGGATAGCGGGATTTGGATAAGGTAGAATGAACCAAGCTCACCCGGTTCTATCTCAACTTCCGCCCCATAGCGGATGTAGTTGAGCGACATCTCCAGCCCCTCAGCCCGGTGGTGAGCGGCGTCAAATTGATCGCGACTGGTTTGGCGTTCCAGGCGGTGGCTACAGAAATTGCGGGCCACAATATCCCGCGCCTGATCCAGATCGCCAGTCTGAAACAGTTGCTGAGACGCCAAAGGCGTGTTGGTATGGAGGTTTCCCTGTTTATCCATGTGATGACGCTAGCCTGATTTATTTTAACCGTAAAGCATTTTGAACTAGAGGCTTCATTTCGCTATTCGGATAGCGCGGGATTGTAAGTGGTGCTTAGGGTTTTAGCCAAGTTCAATGCAGAGGAGGATATTATGCAAAATGAACAGGGCGTCACCCCCGCAGCAGATGGGTTGGACGGCACGTCGTGGAATGTAGTTGGCCATACGTACACGCCAAAACTTCACAGCCGGAACGCGATGATTTGGCATGCGGACATTCCAGCGGAGACTTTTGTACCGCCGCATATTCACCCAACGCAGGACGAATGGATCGTCATGCTGACCGGTGAGTTAGAAATAGAGTTTGGCCATGACCAAGGCCCGCCAACAACCCAGAAAGCTGGCCCCGGTGACACCATTCGTATGCCGATGGGCGTGGCGCATGGCATCTTTAACCGCTCTGGCGCAGGTGCAACCTGCGTGTTTGGCGTCGCGCCTTCACGCAAGCTGTATGACCTGTTTGGTGCGCTGGATGGCGTGACTGACCCCGAAGAATTGGTTCGTCTTTCGGCCCTGCATGAGGTCGACTTTCTGCCCCCGCCACCTGACGCGGGATAATTTAATCACCAAGAGGGGAGGCTCTTATGATTAAACGAAAAAAGGTCGCCGTCATTGGCGGCGGCGTCAGCGGGTTGGCCGCTGCGAAGGCGTTTGATGAGCGTGGACACCGGGTTATTGGGTTTGAACGCAGCCATGATTTTGGCGGGGTTTGGGAACTGTCACGCAGTTACCCGGATGTGCAGACCCAATCGCCGAAGGATTTGTACTGTTACACGGATCATCCGATGCCGGGTGATTACCCGGAGTGGCCCAAGGGCCCGCAAGTGCATGCATATCTGCATTCCTATGCAGAAAAGCATAAGCTTGGCCGGTTGTTTCAGTTGAACACCAATGTGCGGATGATGAACCGGCGGGCTGATGGTCAGCCGGGTTGGACGCTGACGTTGGAGGCTGGCGGGCATGTTTGGGATGAGGATTTTGATTTTGTCAGCGTCTGCACAGGACAGTTTTCTGACAAAAACATCATCACCCACCCCGGCCAAGATGAGTTTGTGGCGCAAGGTGGTCAGGTGATGCATTCATCTGAGTACACTGACCCGTCGCTGATGAAAGGCAAGCGGGTTGTTGTGTTGGGAGGGTCCAAGTCGGCCACGGATATTGCGGTAAACGCAGCCAAGAACGGCGCGGCGGCGGTGACAATGGTATACCGCGAGAATGTTTGGCGGGTGCCTTACTTTGTCGGCGGCATCAATTTTAAGCGCCTGCTGTACATGCGCGCGCAGGAACAGCAGTTTAACCAGTGGGGTAAATCCGGGTTGCAGCGCGTGATTGCCACAATTTTCAAACCCTTGGTCTGGGCCAATTTCCGAGGGTTGGAAACGCTGCTGAAAACGCAGTTGGGCCTAAAGAAATGGGGCATGGTACCGGATACGCCGATTGAGAAAGAGGCTTCCTGTTCTTTGCCCATCGTAACACCCGGCCTGTTTGAGAGTTTCAAGGATGGTTCCGTGAAACCCATTCAGGGGACGATTGAGCGTTATGAAGGTGGTGAGGCGGTGCTGACGACCGGTGACCGTGTGCCTTGTGACATCATGGTGTCCGCTGTTGGGTGGAAGCTGGGCATTCCTTACCTGCCGGATGAATACCAAGCGAAGCTGGTGGAAAGCGATGGCCAGTATCGTGTACATCGTCTGGCGGTAAACCCTGATCTGCCGGATATGGGCTTTGTCGGCTTTAACTCTTCATTTTGCACCGTTCTGTCGGCAGAAATGATTGCCAATTGGCTGGTGCGTTATGTTGACGGGCAATTGGCCAACCAACCGAGCGTAGCGGATATGAACGCCAGTATCGCGATGATGCTGGGCTGGCGTCGTAATGAACGCCCTGCTGCGCAAGTTTATGGTGGTCTTTGTTCGGCCCCCTTCCACTTTAAGCACTTTGACGAGCTGTTAGCAGACATGGGTGCGGCGAAGAAAAAGCGGTCTAACCCGTTGGCTGAGCAGTTCAGCTATCCGAATGCTAAGGCGTATGGCGAATTTCTCGCCACTACGCCTCAGTATCAGGTGGGGTGATGAAGTTCCCCTCTCCGGCGCGCTGGGGAGGGGAGGTTTATGATAGCAGGTCGTTGTAGGTGTCACGCAGCACGTTCTTCTGGACCTTGCCCATGGTGTTCCGGGGCAGTTCATTCAAGATGATAACCCGCTTTGGCTGTTTGAATTTGGCCAGATCAGTTGAGATGGATTTGGCGACGTTCTCTGCGGTCAGACCCGCGCCTTTTTCTGGAACGACGACAGCTACGACGCCTTCGCCGAAATCCGGGTGGGGGACGCCGATTACCGCGCTTTCGTTCACGCCGGGTAGATCGTCAATCAGCAACTCAATTTCCTTTGGATAGACGTTGTAACCGCCAGTGATGATCAGGTCTTTGCCGCGGCCAACGATGTGAACGTAGCCATCATCATCGATTTTCGCGAGATCGCCGGTGATGAAGAAGCCGTTTTCACGAAGCTCTTCGGCCGTCTTTTCAGGCATTTTCCAATAACCGGCGAAGACGTTATCGCCACGGACTTCGAGTGTGCCAATCTCACCCTGCGCGACTTCCTCGCCCGTATCTGGATTGGTTACGATCACCTCGACCCCCGGCAAGGGGAAGCCGACTGTGCCTGCGCGGCGGTCGCCGTCGTAGGGGTTGGAGGTGTTCATATTGGTTTCGGTCATGCCGTAACGCTCCAGAATGGCATGACCGGTGATTGCCCGCCATTTGTCGTGGGTTTCAGCCAACAATGGTGCCGAACCTGAAACGAACAGGCGCATGGTTTTGGCGGCTTCGGCCAGTCCTCCCATCTCTGACAATCGTACATAGAAGGTCGGAACGCCCATTAGCGCTGTCGCCTCTGACATGTAGCCGAGGATCGCTTCGGCATCGAAACCGGACATGAAGATGCAGGAAGAGCCGGCCATCATGGTGATGTTACTGGCGACGAACAGGCCGTGGGTGTGGAAGATGGGAAGCGCGTGAATCAGCACATCTTCGCTGGTGAAATGCCAGTAATCCTTTAGCGTTTCTGAGTTTGAGGCCAACGCCTTATGAGTCAGCATCGCACCCTTTGAGCGGCCAGTCGTGCCGGATGTGTAGAGGATGGCGGCGAGATCATCTGCGCCGCGTGCGACTGCGTCAAAGCCCGGAGCCTCTGCATCCCGTGCCTCAGTCAAGGTGCCGCTTTCGTCTACTGCGATGGTCAGAACCTTAGCCACGCCGTTATCATTGGCGATTGGAGTTAGGGCTTCTTGTTTTTTGGGCTCGCACACTAAAATGCGGGGGCCCGCATCGCCGAGGAAATATGTGAGTTCGGCGGCGGTGTAGGCTGTATTGAGCGGCAGGAACACGCCGCCTGCCAGAACTGTTCCCACGTAAAGCTCCAGCATCGCTTGCGTTTTGGGGGCCTGAACAGCAACGCGATCACCCGGTTGCACCCCTGCCTTGACCAGCACTGCGGCCATACGTTCAGCATTGGCGAAAAACGCATCATAGGTCACCATTTCGCCTGTCTGGTGGTTTTTGAGGAACGGGGCGTTGCCGTTGCTGACACTAGCCTGACGCAGGCGGTTGGCGAGGTAGTTTTGGTTATACATTATAGTTGTCCTGTTCGGTCAGTCGCTTAGCGGCCGGTTAGTTCCTGGCTAGCGCATGAACTTCGGCGGAGGCGGCGACATCCCGCGTCGTTGCGTATGCCTGATGGTGCGTTTCAATCTGAGCGCCATCATATAGATAATTCACCATGACACCCCAAGAGTTTTCGAGCCCGCGAGGGCTAAGGTCGGCGTTTGGATGAACCTTGTGAAGGATCGCACCGTTGCCAAGATGAAAATGGGCGACCGGGTCATATGCTGTACCCTTTGCCCGTTTGGCCTTGGTCAGATAGAGTGCGGCGAGATGAGCGGAAAATTCTGGTGTCGGCATTTGACCAGTTTCCAATGATTGCAACGCCTCGCGATCCTCATCTTGAAGCACGCTTTCTGTATCGTCTACAGCCAAAGAAGCCCATTTCCGCAAAGCCGGCACGGGTGACAGGGTTACGAATGTGGATAGGTTCGGGAGTTCCCTTTGCAGTTCAGCCACGACTTGTTTGATTAGGAAGTTGCCGAAGGAAATGCCGCGCAGGCCCTTTTGGCAATTCGATATGGAATAGAATACAGCGCTGGTTGCTGTTTCAGGGTCGATCTGCTCCCGGCCCACATTCAGGATGGGTTCGATGGCCCCTGGAATATCGGTGGTCAGGGCAACTTCAACAAATATAAGCGGCTCAGACGGCATCGCCGGGTGGAAAAAAGCGAATAGGCGACGGTCTGGGTCAGCCACGCGTTGCCGCAAGTCTTCCCAGCCGTTGATTTGGTGGACCGCTTCGTACTCGATGATCTTTTCCAAGATCTCAGCTGGGGTCGACGACCAATCAATGCGCTGAATTTCCAAGAAACCCCGGCTGAACCACGACGAGAAAAGGTGCTGGAAGTCCTCGTCCAACCCCCTCAGGTTTTTATGCTCGCGCAAGAATGTCAGTAGTTTGGCCCGTAGGGCCACCAAACGGGCCGTCGCGCCAGGTAGGAGATTCAATGCGCGAATTAGGCCCTGACTTTGTGGTTCGGCGGCAAAATGGAGATTTCGGGCGGCGTCCACGTCACCGGGTTGCCATGCCTCGATCGCTGATTGCAGTGCTGTGTCGTCTACGCCGAATTCTAAGGCAATTTGGGTAAAGAACGTGAGCTGATCTTCGTCAGTCAACGCCTCTAGCCGGTCGAGGGTGGTATTGGCGCGGACGAGGCCCAGCGCCTCACCCTCGTCGCCCATCAGGCTGTGGCATAGGTCTACCAGGTCCAACTCTTCCGCGGTTTCATCAGATGAGCGTCGGCCTGCCCCGGCAATTCGGCGCATGATGTCGCTGAGAAAACTCCGCTCTGCCATTGGTGCCGTCCTTTAAAGGTGAGTTACATTCGGGTCGATGGGCCCGAGTGGGCCGCCGACGGCCATTTCAACAGAACGGGCGGCGGCCAGCAAGGCAGCCTCACCACGTGGTTTACCGATAAGTTGCAGACCGACAGGCAGGCCTCGCGGGCCGAGGCCGGCAGGTACCGAGATGGCGGGCAGACCCGTGACAGTGGCCAAAAAGGCAAAGCGCAGCCAATCCATATAACCTGTCAGCGTTTGCCCGCCGACGGTTTTAACCCATTCTTCAGATTGCGGATGAGGCATGCAACCAACTGTGGGAAGGGCAAGGACATCATAGGTATCGAAGAAGGCAACCATATTGTTGAAGATCGCCGAGCGATTGAGGTTGGCATCTGCGATGTCGAAAACAGACAGAGCTTCGCCAAATTTTGTGTTTTCCTCTAGCGTTGATTTGAAATTCTTGCGGATTATCGGGTCCATGCGCCTCGTGGCAGTGACCCAGAGAAGGCCCCGCAGGGTGTGATATGTCCGCTCCAGCTCTGGCAATTCCGGGCAATATTCATCGACCGTTGCACCGTTACTTTCCAACAGGCTGAGGGTGGCACGAAGGTGGGATTCTACCTCTGCATCCACTGGTGATATACCGTTGAGGTCTGGCGTGAAGGCGATGCGCAACTTACCATCGGCGCGATCTACGACGGATTGATAGGATG
>JBMYPG010000019.1:0-29364 GCA_049600095.1 Pikeienuella sp.
CTCCGCTAAACACGGCGCAGTTCATTATGGCCCTGAGTTTATTGCTGAAGCCGTAAGGGATTGGATCAAAGCTGTCGGGGCGGAGATAGCCTACATCGAGCTAAGGTCATCTTCGGAGAACAGTTGTTGTGAGAACTTCAATCGAGGGATCTGCGACGAGTTGTTGAACGGCGACATCTTCTACGCGCTCCGTGAAGCCCAAATTATCAGCGAAGGCTGGAAGAAACATTATAACCTAAAACGACCACAAAGTGCTTATTGTTACCAACCACCAACGCCTAAAGCCATCATCCCGATACACCAATGGCCGATCATGCATTAACTTTCAATTTGGACCATTCAAGTGGGGCTGCCCATTAACAATATGTCAGCTAACTAGCAAATCCGTGCCGTTTTTTTACAATACCCATAGTGTACGCGACGTGACTTTTTAACGGTGATAATAAGCTATCAAATGGCATTCTTGCCCCACGAATGAGCCGAACATTAACGACTGCCGGGCCACAACGGCTAACACATCAATTTACACAATGTCTTTCAATTTAGTTCATTGTCATGTATGCGCGCGCAATCTGCGACGTGCGCCCTGATCCCGGGCGCGTGCAAAGGATAGGGATCGGCGGCAATGGGGCCGCTATTTCAACGGAAGACCCGGCAGGGGCCGGGTACGCTTCCAAGTAGGGAACGACATGTTCGATATAACCAAAAAATCCATCGAATGGGGCGGCGAGACGCTGACCCTTGAGACGGGTAAAATGGCCCGTCAGGCCGACGGTGCAGTCATCGCCACTTATGGTGAAACCAGCGTCATGTGCGCAGTTGTGTTTGAGAAAAAGCCAAAGGTTGGCTTCGATTTCTTTCCACTGACAGTCCATTACCAAGAAAAATACTATGCTGCCGGTAAAATCCCCGGCGGTTTCTTTAAGCGCGAAGCGCGCCCGACGGAAAAAGAGACGCTGACTAGTCGTCTGATCGACCGTCCAATCCGCCCGCTGTTCGTTCCGGGTTTCAAACATGAAACTCAGGTCATCTGCACCGTGCTGAGCCACGATCTGGAAAATGATCCCGATGTTGTTGCGATGATCGCAGCATCTGCTGCTTTGACCATTTCTGGTTGCCCATTCCGCGGCCCAATCGGCTGTGTTCGCGTTGGTTTTAACGAGAACAGCGAATATGTGCTGAACCCGAAAGTTGACGACATCGGCGACAGCCGCCTGAACATGGTTCTGGCAGGCACGAAAAACGCTGTGATGATGGTCGAATCAGAAGCTTCTGAGTTGTCTGAAGAAGAAATGCTGGGCGCCGTGACCTTTGGTCATAACGCGATGCAGCCTGTCATCGACATGATCATCGATATGGCTGAGGATTGCGCAAAAGAGCCATTCCCGTTTGAGCCTGCTGATAACTCAGAACTGTATGGCAAAGTCAAAGGTCTGGGTGAGGACGCTATGCGTGCCGCATTCTCGATCACTGACAAACAGGAACGTCAGGGCGCGATTTCTGCCGCTCGTGAGACCATCAAAGAAGGTCTGACCGACGAAGAAGCCGAAGTTGCTGCAAAAGGTCTATTCAAAGATCTTGAAGCTGAGGTTGTTCGCGGAGACATCGTGAAATCCGGCAAACGCATCGACGGACGTGATTTGGCCACTGTGCGCCCAATCGTTTCCGAAGTTGGCCTGTTGCCACGGACCCACGGTTCAGCCCTGTTCACCCGTGGTGAAACTCAGGGTCTGGTCGTTACCACGCTGGGTACCGGCGATGATGAGCAGATGATCGATGCGCTGGAAGGCACCTATCGTTCAAACTTCATGCTGCACTATAACTTCCCTCCATACTCAGTCGGTGAAGCCGGCCGTATGATGGGCCCGGGCCGTCGCGAAATCGGTCATGGTAAATTGGCATGGCGTGCGCTGCAGGCAGTTCTGCCATCAGCAACCGACTTCCCATATACCATCCGCATCGTGTCAGAGATTACTGAGTCTAACGGTTCATCTTCGATGGCTTCTGTTTGTGGCGCTTCATTGTCCATGATGGATGCTGGCGTTCCGTTGAAAGCACCGGTTGCTGGTGTTGCAATGGGTCTTATCCTTCAGGACGATGGCCAGTATGCGGTTCTGACCGACATTCTGGGCGACGAAGACCACCTCGGCGACATGGACTTTAAAGTGGCTGGTACGGCTGCTGGTGTTACCTCTCTGCAGATGGACATCAAAGTTGCGGGCATCACCGAAGAGATCATGAGCAAAGCTTTGGCACAGGCCAAAGACGGTCGTGATCACATCCTTGGCGAGATGAACAAAGCGCTGTCCTCTGGTCGTCAGGAATTCTCGGCCCATGCGCCGCGGATTGAAACCATGCAGATCAACCCGGACAAAATCCGCGAAGTGATCGGCTCTGGCGGTAAGGTCATCCGTTCAATCGTTGAAGAGTCTGGTGCGAAAGTCGACATCAATGACGAAGGTATCATCAAGCTTGCTTCAGCTGATGGCGCTGCCATCGAAAAAGCACGCGAACTGATCAACTCAATCGTTGCTGAGCCTGAGGTCAACAAGATCTACAAAGGTAAAGTCGTCAAGATCATGGACTTCGGTGCCTTCGTAAACTTCTTCGGCAAACGCGATGGTCTTGTGCACATCTCTCAGATGACATGGGAACGCGGCGCAAACCCGAAAGATCTGGTCAAAGAAGGTCAGGAAGTTTGGGTCAAGCTGATGGGCTTTGACGATCGCGGCAAGGTACGCCTGAGCATGAAAGTGCTGGATCAGGAAACCGGCGAAGAAAAAGCGAAAGAAGAGTAATCTTTTTTCGATTAATCTAAATAGAGCGGGCCGCGCAGACATCAGCGCGGCCCGTTTTGTGAGGACCGCGACTATCAATTTAGATGGCAGATGGAGCGGTAAATCAAAAGTTAATGCAGTAAGCGTAAGCAACCAGTACCTTGTCATTCATTCAGCAGTCTTCAGGCATTGGCGATGGATGTCACCGCAGATCTATGGCTGGTAAATATATCTGAGAAAACCCTTGCGATAGTTGGGGTCAGATTCGGCAATGAGCAGCAATTCAGTCGTCACTTGTCCCTAGGGTCGACATTAAACGACCAATAGAGATTTTTGTCCTTTCGTAGCTGGTCTTCAAAGTGAATGCGGTTGGCGTCCATCCGTTGGAAAACGGTGTTTCCATCCTGAACCAGTTCCAGAAATTTAAGAAGCACCGGCCCGGCATGGGGGTCTCGCGTTGTCATCTCCGCCATTATTGTGTGTAGGTTTAAGGAGATATCTGCGCGGCCCAAGGCAAAACCATACAGGCCCTTAACCGCGTCTACACCATTAATAGGTGAGGGGTGTTTATATGTTTCATTGCTTGGGTGCTCACCCATTTTGCGTTCTACCTCATAGATTTTGAGCATATTGCCATAGACATACCCAGCCGCGCCGATCAGCTTTTGATGCTCATTCTGCCCAAAATCATAGAATGTCTGCAGTGTCGAAATCGCCCAGCGAGCGTTAAGGTAGGGGATAAGAAATTCGCCTTCCTCGCTCCACAACCGATGGAACAGTTTGGTGGCATGGGCATTAAACGGTGTGCGGCGGCGCAGGTATGAAATCGCCAATGCGTTCAGGTAATAGCTTTCTGGCTGCCCCCGCATTCGATAGCGGAGCATTGCATCGTGGAATTTCATGTTTTGCCGAGATTTAATCTCCTCCGGTGGCTCAACATCCTCTGGCATCAACCTGCGTAGCGATTTCAGGTCCACATCAACCGGCGGCAACAGGTTATCAATTTCACGCTGATGCGTGCGACGTGTGCGTGCCCGCTCGAACAAAGCGCCCAGCGGACCATTATAGGATGCTTCAAGGGCCGTACCCGATGGGAAATAAGATAGCTTTTCATTCTGGCGCATCATATCGCGTTTGAACTTAATTGATGCTGCGCGTTGGTCCGCGATTTGCTTGCGATACTTAACATTCCGGACGATGAGCCAAACGATTGCGAGGTTTGCAGAAATCAAAAACCCGACAAGAATATAAAGCATTACAGCCCTTTTCGGCACCAATGGACATAGATTGCCCGTATGGTACTGGATGCTTCGGCCATGACAACAGTTGTGGGTGATCGGATTTTTTGAAAATAGGTCAAATATCCTACTTCAACCGCTTGCGCAGGATGCGTGGCTTGGTTAGGTTCGCGCCGGTTTTGGGGCGTCGCCAAGTGGTAAGGCAACGGCTTTTGGTGTCGTCATTCGCAGGTTCGAATCCTGCCGCCCCAGCCATATTCCACTCTCTACGCAAATATTTGCTGTCCCGACCTATTGGGTAATGCAGTGGCATAACTGCCTATAGATGGCAGCGCCCCGATCAGAATGGCAGAGGCCCAAGGTGCTGCGTTCTTAATAACATCAAATCGGGATATCCTTTTAGAAAGATAATTCAGACAGTGTAGATATGTACGGACTCCCGGGGCACTTCCTGTAAATTCCCCGATTTAGGGTAAAGGAAGTTTTCATGACTATGCCTCATCAGACCGTTTTGGGTCTGACGGGGCAGGCTTGTCATTAACCTAGCGCTTGTGCAACCCGCAGTGCATTCTGAGGCGTATAGGCCTAATTGCTTTTGGGCCTCGTTGATTGCATTAATTCAAGGCGAATACCGCAGAACGCGTGTGTCAACGCCGCATGAGTGTTTTCAGTTCGATTGTTGGGTCAGATACTTCTGCCGGGGTGGGGTTGATCCCGCCTTCCAGCAGTCGCTTGCCAACCATATAGGCGCGGGGGTCGTTCATCGCGTCGATCGCCAGCAGGCGATCGCCGTGATAATACCAGACTGATTGCGAGCCTTCTTTGTCACCCGGGCGGGTGACTGTCTGGTCGTGGCCTTGGTTCAGGCCCGCAATCTGTAGTTTTACATCAAACTGATCTGACCAAAACCAAGGTACCGGGGCGTATTTTACGCTTTCACCCAGCATTGCTTTGGCTGCAGCTTCGGCTTGGTCGATTGCGTTTTGGACAGATTCCAGACGGATACGTTGTGTTCCTGTCGCGCCCTCATAAGGGAAGGATGCGCAATCACCCGCAGAATAGATGTCTGGGTCCGATGTTGCGCCGGTTTGGTCCACTGCAATGCCATTGTCGATAGTAAGGCCAGCGGCCTCTGCCAGTTCTTGGTTGGCCGCAATGCCAACACCGACGAGCGCAAAGTCGATGTCGAGCTGAGACCCATCTGTCAGTTCGGCGCCGCTAACCCGGTCAGAGCCGGTCAGGCGTGACAGGCCCACGCCTTCGCGAATATCGACGCCATGCGATTGATGTAGCGCGCGGAAATAATCTGAAGTTTCAGTTGTCGCCACCCGTTGCAAAATCCGCTCTGCCATTTCGACAAGCGTTACTTTTAGACCCTTGGATGATGCAACCGCAGCAGCCTCTAGCCCGATGTAACCACCACCGATGATAAGAACATGGCGACCGGACTGGAACTCAGGTGCCATTGCATCAACATCCGCGAGCGAACGAACGGGGTATACGCCGCCCAACGCGCCGCCGATTGCAGCGGGCAACAGGCGGGGGCGTGATCCAGTGGTTAGCGCCAGCTTGTCATAGGCCAAACGTTCGCCCGATTTGAACACGACTTCTTTGGCTGCGCGGTCAATCTCGGTGACTTCAACGTCCGTACGAAGGTCAATTTTATTATCCGGGTAAAATTCAGCAGGGCGAAGATACAGCCGCGCTTCCTCCATCTCGCCCAACAGGTATTTTTTGGACAGTGGAGGGCGCTGATATGGTGGGGCGGATTCTTCGCCGATTAGGGTTATCTCGCCCTCATGGCCAAGATTGCGCAGTTTGGCAGCCAATGATGAACCAGCCTGACCAGCACCAACAATCACAATCCGAGACATAATAACCCCCACTTGCCACGCAGAGCGATCATTCACTCGGTGCGTATAGTTCCTTTAACGATTCCAACATCAATGTGATTTCATGACGTTGCTCGTCGCTAAAACCGACATCGGGCGCCGCCGCCGTCTCGTCAAGACCGGATTGATCGAACAAATGGTTCTGTTTTGGAAAATACCGCGCGCGCAAAGCCTCATTGCCTGATGCATATTTTACCAAAAGGTCTTGCCGATCAGACAAGGAAAAGAACCGCGCCTTTGCGCCCTGCGCAGGTGGTGCGACCGAGGCAATGCGTCTTTGGATGCGTTTGGTATCAAACCCGCCGGTAAGGCCAAGTATCTGCATTAGTTCCAACCGCAACATGCTGGGCGAGGCATTTTCACGGGCCGCCGCAACTTCGGCCGGGTCGGGGGCTGGCAGGCCCGCCAAAGCCAACATGTCAGAAACGGTTGAGCCACCAATCAGCCGGCCAGGTTCGCAAATGCGCGGTACAACCGTCACATCGGTTGCCTCCCAAGGCTCAAGTTCCTTGGCGAAATCTGCGCCGCTGCCGTCGAATTTCTTAAGGTATCGCCAAATGTCACCCTTAAAGCGGCCATTCTTGGCTTTTTGGATGAATTTTGATTCCAGATAACGGTCCTGCCGGCGCATATAGACGAGCAGTTGAACGTCATGGTTTGCCAGGCTGGGCAATGCATCCAGCAGTTTCCTTGGCTCAATGCCATAGAACATTTCGCTGGATAGAATTGCCTGATCGGGGCCGGGACCATCAATCTGCGCGCAAAGGTCAGCCGAAATTGAGCTGAGCGTATCGCGGTTGCGGTTGATGGCAACGGCAAGGTCATTCCCGCTCTTTTTTCGTTTGGGAACCAGATAGGTCAGGCCCTGCTCGCGCAAATCATCGGACCGCTGCATCAGGTAGCGTTGCAGCGCTGAAGTACCGCTTTTTGGTACACCGATATGAAGCCAGATGCGCTTCATGAGATTGCCTTTATCTCATCCAGAAACTCCATAAATGCCGGAATTCTCCGCAGCTCCACAATACGATTTCGGTGCCAGGCAATCGATGCGTGGTGCAAGTCTTTGAGCACAGGATCAGCCATCAACCGATCATATTCTGCTTGGGCCGCTGGCAAATGGCGCAGAATACCCTCGTCAGTTTCATCATGGCGGTTTCTAACCCGCCAGTACCGGACACTGACCTTGCGATTCTTGGCAACGACGTCCCCCCTATCCCGTTTCAGAAGGAAAGATTCCATTGACCGCAGAGGATAGTGGTTGAGGTAGGCGAGGTCGAAGCGGCCCCGGCAGTCCATGCCGTTGTCGAGGTCTTTGATAAATTCAGAAGGTGGGCGGTTTCCGGATCCGTCCTTCCACACAGTACCTTCAAACCCGTATTCTGGATGAGGATGCGGACGGTGGTTTTTCAGGATCAGGTCGCAATCCCGTCGCATGATGGATTTCACGCCACGCCGCGCCTTTACCCGGCCGGGGCGGAACGAGCTGCATTTGGTATATTGCTGAGTTACGAAGCCGGTTGAGAATTGTTCTTGCCCATTGCTGCCGAACAGCGATTCAGACAGGCAAATAACGTCAAACTCACCCATTGCATTCAGCAAGGCGGGGATTGTGCCATCTCCGACCTGAATGTTGAGAAACTCATCCACATCCATTGAGATGACGAAATCAGAGTTTTTGTATTGCTCCGTCATGACCGTATATTTCAGCGCCGCAGGCTGAAAATTGGGTGATTCAAAAATCGGGGCCGGGTTGGGCAGATGCTTGAGATAACCCAATTCATCCAACCGCTGAAGAATACGGTCGGTGCCGTCTTCGCAATCATTACTGAACACGAGGAAATCGGTAATGCCCATCACCCGACAATAGGCAATCCATTCGAGAATGAATGGCCCCTCATTTTTCATGCAAGTTGGAACGAATATATTAGGCGCATCGGCAATCGCGGCCTCTTGCGCCACACGTTTTTCAGCCGTCTTGATTGCCGGCGCTGCAAAACTGCTGACCTGTGAAATGCGCTGATGGCCTACCCGTTCAAAGGTGATTACCGTTCCGCCACGGGAGATTTTGGGGGAGTAGCCAAATCCCTTTTGGGACATAGCATCGAAAATCTGCTTCACGCCAGCAATGCCGTAAACGCGCGGGTGAATTTCCATGATCACGAATTTAACGCCGCTCAAGTCTGCGCCAGCGAAAAGGTCCAGCTCTCCGCCCTCAATATCGCACACGATGACTGTGGGTTTTAAGTCTATCAGAACCTGATCAAAGTCATGGGTAACGACATCAACCTGATCCACCCAACCTTCGGGTACGGGTGACAAGCTGGAGGCCCAGAAGTCGCGGCGGCGATAGAAGGTGAGCGTTTCAGGGGCTTCGCCACGGGTAACGACACCATTGATGACTTCGATCTGACCGGTGACGCCGTTTAGCTGGTGTGTTTCCCGGATAACCGGGATGAGCGCTGGGTTCGCTTCAAACGTAAGAACCCGTTCAACCCCATCTGCCAAGGCCGCTTTGGTGGAAACAAGGCCGAGGCCAGTTCCCAGTTCCAGCACCCTATCACCCTTGCCAACAACGTTTTCGACAGCAAGACATTCGCCGCCTTCATACTTACCACGCCGCAGTGGACGCTCAATCGAAGGCGTAACAATCTCAGGATAGAATGGGATCTTAACGTCCCGTGATTCAATGAT
This sequence comes from Pikeienuella sp., assembly GCA_049600095.1. GTDB lineage: Bacteria > Pseudomonadota > Alphaproteobacteria > Rhodobacterales > Rhodobacteraceae > Pikeienuella. Next base: position 8,599 of record JBMYPG010000019.1, read on the forward strand.
TTCGACCATCAGGCCTGCGCCGCCTTTTCCGCACGCCATTCGGAAACCAAGCTACGATATAAAGCCCGGTAGGCCTTATCCTTTGCTGGGTCGCTGGACAGCGGTTCTTCTGAATTGACATAACTGAGAAGGCGGCGGGTACGCTTTGCATCGCAGATACTAACCAATTCCTCTGGCAGCAAACCCGCCGTCGCGCAGGCCTTTACCCAAGCGACTGGAAGTGAGGGGCGGGGTTGATCTGTTTCAACGCACCACGTGTGCTCAAACAATGTCATGATATAGTCGAGAACCGGCCCCTTTGGGTGTCGACGGTCTGGTTTGTAAGGCAGTTTAAAAACATCAGTCACCAGTTCATAGGACGGCCAGTAGCTAAGGTAACCCTCATCCTCAAACTCTCGGACTGTTTCGTCGATCGCAACACGAAGAACTGCTTTGGAGACCGAATTAGAAGTCAGGCAGGAATTATCGCGGAATGTCGCGATAAGGGGAATTGGCGACAGCGTGAATAAGATTTTCGCATCTGGCCGATGTTTGCGGATCAGATGGTAAATCGCAGTCAAGTTTTCACGGTTTTCTTCGACAGAAGAAACGCGGAACTTGTGCCGGTTTGGGTCATAGGCATCCTTTGGAATCGTCCGCCAAAACACATTGTTCGTCGGCTCATCATACCACACTTCGGACAGGCCAAAGGTCAAAATGAAAAAGTCTGTTTCATCGAAAATACGCTTTGTTTCGGCCTGAATTTTAGGATCATAGCCATATTCCTCAGCCTTATAACCGTGCCAAAGGGCTTGATCGAAAATCTTACCTTCCCACGCCCATTCAAACTGCTGACGAATAACAAAGCTGTTCACCATGCCTTCGCCACACGTCACGACATAGGCGTTTTTTGCATCTTCGTCTTTGTTCAGAACGCGAAAGTTTCGCTTGCTCAACCAGTTAGAGATATTAGCCGCAAAACACGAACCAAATGCTGTGATTTGAGTATCCGGAGTTATCTGCGGTGTTTTCGGTGCCCATCCTTTCAGAACGAATTTTGACGAAGCATCGGCGGGGATCATTCGTGCTTCGTTCGGATTATAATGGGTATGTTCGCCTCGAAACCAAGTTCGGAATTCTTTGGTATCCTTATTCGTCTTCTGAAAGTTAAAATGCTTGGCTTTCGTACCGCGTTTCGGTGACTTGGCGGGTGTTTCGGTGGCGCTCATTGGAACCTCCTTACAGTTTATGAATCACGACGACCTGGTCGCGGCGGGCCTTGCAAAATTGAGCCTGGAATATAAAGCAACCAGATATCACCGATCTTAACGAATTGAATTCGGCTCCGACATTTGGGTCGCTATGATTGAAATCCCGTTCATTGACAAACGACTGAAACAGGTCAGCAGTTTTTGTGATGTCAGGGTGTTTCAGCTCATGTTCCTTTGGCTGCCATCTGAGGTTCTCTATTATATATAGGCCGCCAGATTTCAATTTTGGGAATAGTGCAAGAAATGCATCTTGCTGATGTTTAGAAGCATGGCTGGCATCATCCAGAATGATATCTGGTACTGGTATCTGTTCACCTGCAGCCTCAATATTGGCCCGCTCACTCATATCACAACGGACGAAAGTGAACCGGTCAGCCTGATATTTAGAAAAATCAGAGATATCCAGGCCAATGATATTTGCTTTCGGAAAATACTCCAGCCACATGGCAATAGACGGTGGTGCGCCCGTTTCTTGTTCTTTATCAAAGCCAAGCTTTGCATCATCTGCCTGCAAGCCCATTTCCAGTAAGGTTACCTTTCGACCCCGATACGGTAGAAAAAGCATATTATATAGCTCTGTATAACGGTGCTTTCTGGTGCCTTTATCTGAACCAAAAGCATCAGCAAGGCGGGATAGTACATTCACGCCCGGGTCAGTTGGTGCGTGTTTTACAACTTCTTCGACCTTCTTTGGCTGCTCAGCAGCAGGTTTCGGCACAACTCGAATTGGCGCGGCGGCTGGGTCCACACCGTGTTCGGTCAGCAACCGGCCGATCAGGCTTTCGGGATGGGGCGCGCCGCCCTCAGCCTCAATTATCCTTTTGCGCATCCGGCGGCCATAGAAGTGAATAGAGAACGTATCATCAGCAATTTTGCGCGTTACATCATAGCCCGGCCGCAACATCAGGCGCCGTTCCTTAAAGGTAAAAGGATACAGCCCGGATTGGGGCAGTGCGTATTTAATCTCGCCGGTTTTCTTTAGGAAATGCGTAACCGCATGAGGGCCCCAAACGCCCCAGCGCATTTCGCCGGCATGAACCGGTTTTCCAGCCTCTGCCGCAGCGCGATATTCGGCTTTTAGTTCCTCGTCATACCAATCCGGGATGGAAAACTCGTCTGAGGTAAACTCCAGCAACTCTCGCAAAGTATCGCTGTCAGGTGGTAAACCCAAAACGCCACCATTGACGTGTTTCTTACTTTCCCACCCATAAAAATGGCCGTTTGGCGTTTCGAATTTGCGGGCGGCATAGGCGTCGGTATCGGCCCAGATGATCCGGTCCCCACGCTCCAACATTTTATACCGGAACAAATCCGAATGCAGCGCCGGGCTGCCTGTGCGCTCGTGAATCAGAAATCCCGATTGAGGTAATACTTCGTTGGCATCGCGCACTTCGACACCATCGGGAATGCCGGTAACTTCACCATATTTGTACAGAATGGTGTGATGACCTGCGTCAATGAATGATTTGATGCAAAGCTGCTCAAGAAAGCTCAATGCGCCTTCAATCCACAAACATCCAATCTGATAGTCTTTGGCCATCCGGCTCCTCACTTCGCCCGGTTTACAGGCTATACGCTGCTTCAGGCTTCATCGTCGCTATCGTCTTCTTTACGGTAATACACCGCATCGACCTGACCAGTCGCGGTGATACGGTCATACAAGGCCCGATATTCAGCTTCGGCCTTTAGTGTTTTTATACGGTCCCTGTGCCAGGCAATGGCTTTTTCATGCAATGCGGCCAGATCCTTATCGGCCATCAGTTCCGCATGAAACGTCTTGGCTGCGGGCAGACGGGTTAAGATGCGATTGTCGGTTTCTGTCGCATAGTTCCGCCGCGACCAATATTCTGCGCCCTGATCTTCGTCGACATGATTGATGCGCCCGCGTTCGCGTTTGACCAAGAAACTCTCTGCTGACCGAAGCACATAGTGATTCAAAGTGGCAAGTTGATACCCAATAGACCGTTTGGTGGATCGCCAACTGGCACCTTCAACGACAAACTCTGGCATCTGCCTGCCAGACCCATTCACCCAACGCGCATCATCAGCCCGCGCTTCGTCAAGCGTCAACGGGCGATGAACGCCAAGCTTGCTGTACGGCGCGTTTTTATGTGCGAGCGTCTTGAAACCCCACCCAAGCCGGGGCTTCGGGATGAACTCTGGCGCACAGGCCGTAAACTGTTCGGTAACAAACTGGTCCTGAAACTCGTTCACGCCAGCATTGCCAAAGAATTTCCAGGTTAAGGAAATCAGGTTCGGTCCGTTGCTTGCCTTTATCAGATCGTCAAACCGACCATCACCAACATGGATGTTCACGAACTCGTCTACATCAGAGATGAGAACCCAGTCAGCCGCCTTTACAATGGGTTGATTGACGGCATCGTTGAGCGCACCACGCTGCGGTTTCTGACCTTTGTCGCGCTTATACGGGTTATCAACGCGCGTGACATAGCCAAGCTCTGCCAGCCGGTCGAGGATCTGATCCGTCCCGTCATCGCAGTCATTTGTGTAAACGAGGAAATGCTTCGCACCGATGGAAAGGTGATAGGCAATCCATTCCAGAATAAATGGCCCTTCGTTCTTCATCGATGTGATGATGACAACGCTGTCGTTGTTCAAAGCAACACTGGGGGCTGATAGTGGGGCGTAATTATCTGAATTACGTTCTTCCAACGCCAGCATCGCAGCCTGCGCATCAGTACCGGTCAAAACCGCGGGCACATCTTCACCTGAGGCAACGTCCCGCTTCGGCTTTTCCTTATCGCTTTTCTCAACCACAACCTGCCTTTGCGGGGCGGTGGTTTGGGCGACCGGCGCTGGCATCTTCGGTGTTTCGCTGTCTGGCGTATCGGGCAGGATAGCATGCGCCACAGGGTCAACCGTCAGCTCGCCAAACAGGGTCAGAAAATCCGGGCGGGTTTTCAGTTCATCAACCTTCGCCCGATGCCACGCAACGGCATCAGCATGCAGACTAGCCAGCTTAGTGTCGGACTTCAGCTTATCAGTAATCGGCTGCACCCGCTCCGTAACTTGCAGGATCGACCGATCAAACATGTCGTTGCGGTTAAAGATCGACCAATATTCTATGCCCTGATCACGGTTTATGTGATTAACCCTGCCGCGATCGCGTTTTACCAGAAAGCTATCAACTGATCGAACGGCATAATGGTTCAAAGTGACAAGGTTATATCCCCAACAATCAGCGGCCGACCGCCAACCATTGTCGCGATACCGCTCCGGCATTTCCTCACCAGACCCATTCAGCCACCGGACCTGCTCATCAGGAAAACGCAACGGGCGGTGAACGCCCATTTTGCCGTATTTTACCGTGTTCCGCATAATGGTCTTAAAGCCCCAGTTATGGTGGGGCTTGCGCGTAAACGGTGGTGCCGCGCGAACAAATTGTTCAGTTACTGGTTTGTCTTCATATTCAACAACGCCGCTACATCCATAAAAACGCCATGTCATAGACAACAGATCAGGGCTGCCGGTTAAACCCAATAACGTGCGCAGCGTGCCATCGCCCGTGTGAACATTGATGTATTCATCCACGTCAATGGGAACGATCCAGTCAGCCTCAGCAAGGATTGGGTGCTTTTCAGCATCGGCCAACGCCGCCCTCTGCGGGCGTTCCTGTGCCTCCCGGTCAAAGGGATTTTCAACGCGGGTCACCAACCCCATCTCGCTCAAGCGCTCCAGGATCTTAACAGTGCCGTCATCGCAATCATTGGTGTAGATCAGAAAATGATCGACGCCGAGGTACAGGTTGTGCGCAATCCAATCGAGGATGAACGGACCTTCGTTCTTCATCGTACTTAGAACAACAATTCGCTCACTGTCAGGCAGTCTACTTGGCTTTTTTGGGGCGGTTTGCTCAACCGGATTCACCTTTGGTTCAGGCAAAACAGGCGAGCCAGGGATTGGTGCCGCCAATGGGTCAACGCCGTGTTTTTTCAGTAACCGACCGATCGGCGACCAGCGTCGGGGAACGCCACCTTCAGCCTCAACAATCCGTTTGCGCATCCGGCGCCCGTAGAAGTGGATCGAATAGGTGTCGTCGAAAACAAAATCATCCGTCTTTGTTTCCCGTTTGAGCATCTTGCGACGCTCCTTAAACGAAAACGGGTACAGGGCGTGACGTGGCAGCGCGTATTTGATTTCACCGGTTTTTTTCAGGAAATGAGTAACCGCGTGTGGCCCCCAGACGCCCCATTTCATCTCACCGGCATGAACAGGCTCTCCGCGCTCTTTGGCGGCGCGGTATTCAGCTTTGGTTTCCTCGTTCAGCCATTCTGGGATAGCGAATTCATCCGACGTGAACTCCAGCAACTCCCGCAAAGTTTCGCTGTCCGGTGGCAACCCCAAAACACCGCCATTCACATGGTGTTTGCTTTCCCACCCATAAAAATGCCCATTCGGCGTTTTAAAGGTTTTTACGCAATAGGCATCAGTATCAGCCCAGATCATCCGATCCGCGTTTTCCAGCATTTTATAGCGGAATAGATCAGAGTGCAGCGCCGGGCTGCCTGTGCGTTCGTGGGTTAAAAACCCGGATTGGGGCAAGACTTCATTGGCGTCGCGCTGTTCAATCCCATCGGGAATGCGCGTGACATCGCCATAGGTGTAAAGAATGCAATGATGCCCAGCGTCGCGAAACGAGACGAGGCAAAGCTGCTCCATAAAACTAAGAGGGCCTTCTACCCAAAGGCAACCGATCTGGTATTCTGATGACATAAACGCTCTGCTTTCCTTACGCTGTGTAAGAAACTAGCGCATGACCTATTGACGGTCTATGCACCTTGGCCTGACTTTGTGGCCTAAAGAGGATGAATAATGGGCGATGTAACGTCGATCACAGTGTTTTGGCTAGGATTCGACTGAGTTTGGTAGGTTTTTTGAGGTTGAAATGAAATGCGCCTGATCATTACGGCCATGAAAAACGAAGGTGCCTATATCCTTGAATGGGCCGCCTATCATCTATCCATCGGGGTGGACCATTTTCTGGTCTATACAAATGACTGCACCGACGGGACTGACCAGATTTGGTTGCGGCTTGCTGAAATGGGCCTCGCGACCCATGTTGCGAATGACAAAATAAAGGCGCGCGGCATTCAGAAAACCGCGCTTATGCGGGCTGAAAAGCACCCGCTAACCCGCAAAGCCGAATGGCTAGGTTGTTTGGATGTCGATGAATTTATCAATATCAAACATGGCGAAGGTACACTGGATGATCTGTTTGATGTCGCGCCTGATGCGGACATGTTTATGCTGGCTTGGCGACGGTTTGGTGCCAATGGCCGGGCGGGCTTTGCTGATCAGAATATCCTTGAACAATTTACTCGTGCGGCCCCTGAAAACTGCCCTTATCCGTTTCATAACTATGGCGTGAAAAGCCTTTGGCGAGCGGATGCTCCGTTTGGGCGGATTGGCGTCCATCGGGCAAATGAAGTGGACCCAAAGCAGGCTGAGGACGTGCAGGTCGTGAATGGTGCCGGGGCCACGTTGCCGGGCTATGCTGAAAAGGGCCTTTGGCTGACACCTGCCACATCCGGTTATGCTGGCGCGCAGGTAAACCACTATAGCCTTCGGTCAGCAGAGTGTTTTTTGCTGAAATGTGAGCGCGGGCTGCCAAACTCCAAAATCACTCAACTGGATTTGGGATATTGGGCAGAGCGGAATTTTAACAACGTTGAGGACCGGTCAATTCAGCGTCGGATGCCAGCGATGGCCGAGAAACTGGCCGAATTGAAATCAGACTCCAAACTAAAAGCCCTACACGATACTGCCTGCCGTTGGCGGCATGAGAATATTCAGCGTCTGCTGCATGACCCGGCGATGCTCAAACTATTCTTGCGTATCATTGCAACGGAAACCAGCGTCGTTTCGCCGAGACATGCAGGCCGGTTAAACGAGTTAATCGCGCGAAGTTGGCAAGCCGACCGAGCCGAACGTGATGCGCGAAAGGCCCGCAACGCGGAACGTAGGGCCAGAAAAGCGCGCTCCTAAGGGAAACTGCCTTAAAAAACGGCCCCCTCCCAAAAACCTCGTGCGGGGCAGATTGCGCCGAATCCCGGACATCTATTTAAGGGCGAGGTGAAAGGGTGGGCGATATGCGGCTTCAAAAGCTCAGTTTGGTGGTTTTGGCGTGTATCGGCGTGGCTATTGGCCTGTACACCGGCTGGCTTGCCTCTGGTCTGGTTGAAAGAACGATTGAAACGCGAGCAAAGCGGACGGTTTCTGCAATTGGTGCCGGATGGGCTGCGGTAGAGGCTGATGGGTTGATTATATCCCTATCCGGCGTCGCCCCGACCTTAGATGCCCCTTTGCTCGCCAAACGTCGCCTTTCACAGATCTCCGAATGGATTGAAGTCGTCGATGAGTCCTCACCTGCGATCGCTACCCCGACTGCTGCGATGCGCCCGCAGATTGAGATTATGCGCGGACTAAATCAGATCATCGTCTCTGGCCGCCTCCCCAAAGGGGATGGGCAATTCTCGCTGATTGAGCAGCTGAAAACCAATGCAGACAAACTCTCTATAACTGACCTGACCGGCCCCGCCAGCACAGTTGCGCCACCAGAGGGTTGGGATCAGGCTCAACGGGTCGCCGCTATGGTCTCAGGTAAGATGCTGCATGGGCGCGTTACAGTAGGTGAGAAACGCTTCGTCGCCGTTGGCTTGGCGCAGGATGTAACCGCCTTGACTGAAATTGGTACAGAGATCGGCCAGTTAAACGACCTTGGCTGGACTGCCTTAAATGAGGTGACAGCACCACAAGCCATTCGTGAAGTATTCTCGTTAACAGTATCCGTGGGCGGTGCCGCCCCGGGCCTGCATGAGTGCACGGCCGAAAATGCAGCGCAGGCCCAGCGTCTGAGCCAGCAGGCCAAGGAAATCTTTGGCACGGAACCAACGCCTTGCCGTATTGTCGATGCCGCCCCTCATACAGAATGGGCGGAGATCGCATTTGATGCTCTGGGCATCGTCGCTGACCTACCCCGTGCTGATCTAATCATCACTGATCAAAAAATTGACCTAATCGGAGCGCCACCAACGCGAAAGCGCGCAATTCAGGCAGCCCTTGCTGATTTGAAGGACGCCGCACCAGAAGGGTTTGAGATTGCCTTACAAGGCGGCGTTGGCTCTGCTTGGCAATCTGCTTTGGCCCCTACCAATGGTGAAACCCACCAGTTTCGGCTGGTCGCAGACCTCCGGCCCGGCGGGCATGTTACCCTGTCCGGCATTACGCCTAGTTCTGGTGCAATCGCGAAAACACAGGCGATTACGGTTTTCCCTAGCGCCAATATCTCTGGCAATACCGAAACAGTAAGTGGCGCATCAAAGGCTGGTTGGCACAGTGCAATTGGTGCGGGTTTGGCTGGGCTATCGCAACTAAGTACCGGACGGCTTGAAGTAACCGAGGGGACGGTTCAATTGCAGGGGCAAGTTGCCGATCAAGGCAACATCAGGGCCATTCACAACATATTGGTGTCAAGCCTACCCCAAGGGTGGCGAGGTGCCAGTCGGTTGATGGTTGATCCGCAAATTCAGGCGCTTCAACAACCCAAACCAATTGAACGTTGCGCAAGCGAGATGGCCGAAATCGTCTCTAAAGCGCCGATCATCTTTGCGCCGGCAAGCAGCGAGATTGACCCGGTTAGCCGACCCGTTGTTATTGACCTAGCGCGAGCTTTGAGGGGCTGTATTGGCGGGCGGGTGGAAATTGCTGGGCACACCGACAGTCAGGGGCGCGAAGCGGCCAATCTGGGCCTATCGCGCACCCGTGCGGATGCGTTGTTGGATGCATTGCTGGCCGAAGGTGCCTCCATTCGCAGCCTTGTCGCGCGTGGGTATGGTGAATCACAGCCCATCGCCACGAATTCAACCGAAGCTGGCCGCGCACAAAACCGTCGAATTGAGTTTTCTGTTTGGAGTGAAGAACAATGACCCGCATTGAATTAACCATGGCATTTGCGGCTCTTGTATTTGTCGCGATGCTGCTCGGCTGGTTGGCTCACTGGCTTTGGGCACGGGCGGTCCGCGCGTCTTCTCCGGTCGAGGATAGAGTCGCAGAACTTGCCGCAGAACTTATGGTGGTAGAGGCAAACAGGGATAGTGTGCTTGAGGCCAAGAATGCAGAGATCACCACTTTGATCGCGGAAGCTGCGGCCCGTGAGCAGGCTTTAGCCGCCGATTTGCGTGAACGTGAAGCGGAATTGGCAGCGGCCATGGACGGATTGGCGGCGGCCCGGCGTGGCGATTGACTTAGGGTCCCTGACCCTGGGTGCTATCGGTCTATCCGTTCTTCTTGTTTTTGCTGTTGAGAGTTTCCATCGCCGCCGCCGAGTGACCGAAAAACATCTTTAAAGATGGATTCGACCAAAGTGTCATCGTCATCAATATTGGAATTGCCCCGGCTGCTTGACCCGCTGACGGCAGTATTCAGTGCCCTTGCTGGCAGACCATCATGGGCGCGTTGCGCCGTTTCACGCCAAATCGCAGCAGGCAAACCGCCGCCAGTTACACCAATTAACGGTGCATTGTCGTCTTTGCCCATCCAGACCCCGATAACATAGTCGGCGGTGTACCCGATAAACCAAGCATCGCGGGCACCTTGCGTTGTACCCGTTTTCCCCGCCATTGCCCTGTCAGGCAGAGCGGCGCGGCGCCCGGTGCCGGATGATATGACCTGCTGCATCATCTCGGTCATTCGTGCGGCACTGTTTGGGGAAATAACCATCTGGCCGGTGTTTGTGTCTGATGCTGACATGATCGGTGCGTCATCACCGCGAACAGTTATCGTCCGAACACCCAATGGCGCCGCGCGCCGTCCGCCATTGGCAAAGGCGGCATAAACCCCTGTCATTTCCAACAGAGTAGCCTCGGAAACGCCAAGCGCGACTGCTGGCCCCTCGGCTATGGGTGTGGTGAGGCCAAGCTCAACAGCCATCGCCCGAACCCGGTCCCGACCAACCTTTTCTGACAATCGAACAGCAACTGTATTGATCGAATTGGCCAGTGCATCCGTCAGAGTCATCTGCCCCCTGTACTGACCATCATAGTTTTTGGGCGACCATTTGCGCCCATGATCATCCATGGTTAGCGGCCGGTCCTCGATACGGTCATGGATAGAAAAACCTGCCTCCATCGCCGTGGCATAGACGATAGGTTTAAAAGCACTACCGGTCTGGCGCAGGGCCTGAGTCGCACGGTTAAACGTATTCGCCCTGGCATCACGGCCACCAACGATTGCACGCACCGTGCCATTATGATCCATAATCACAATGGCGGCCTCGGCGGGGCTGCCCTTTTTGACCCTTGTATCGAAAACATGGGCCAGAGCATCCTCGGCAGCACGTTGCAAAGTGGGGTCAAAGGTGGTGCTGATCAGCACGTCCTCTGCTGTTGCGGTCGTAAGGTAAGCCGGGCCTGTTTCCATCACCCAATCAGCAAAATGCGCGCCTGTCTTACGCGCAGCTTCTTTTGACAATTCCGCCGGATTGGCAATCGCGCGACGGGCTTCGACGGCATCAATATCGCCATTTTCCAACATGGCATTCACAATGACCCCCGCCCGACCTTGCGCACGCCCCATGTTGGAGGTCGGCGCAAGCCGTGATGGTGCCTTTAACAAACCGGCCAACATCGCCGATTCCGCAAGGTTCACTTCCCGTGCTGATTTCGCAAAATATCGCTGAGACGCCGCCTCAAAACCCGTGGCACCGGCCCCGAGGTAAACGCGGTTCAGATAGATCGAAAGGATTGCATCCTTCCCGTATTTCATTTCCATCGCCAGCGCGATTGGAACCTCTTTCAACTTGCGTTCCAGCGTTTTTTCAGAGGTTAGAAATACATTCTTTGCCACCTGTTGGGTAAGCGTCGACCCACCCTGCACGAACCGCCCAGCGCGCACATTGGCGACCATGGCACGGGCCAGCCCAAGTGGGTCTATACCGGGGTGGCTATAGAATCGGCGGTCCTCGGTCGCGATAATGGCTTTGGTCAGATATGGTGAAACGGTGTTGAGAGTGACCTCGCCGCCATATTGGGCGCCACGCCAGGCGAAAATATCGCCACTGCGATCCAGCAGCGTAACCGACCCTTTGCTTCGGCCATCAAACAGCGCGTCATGGGCTGGCAAAGAAACATAGTAATAGCCAGTCGCCGCCCCGATGATCAGGCCGACAAATAGTGCCACCCGCAGACCAAGGCGGACCAGCCACCAAAACAGATAGCGCCAAGCGCGCCCGAACCATGATCGTTGGGGCGTTGACTTTTTTTTCTGTGCCTTGTTCGGCGTCTTTGTTTCGCTGCTCATTTGGCCTATCGCCTTTGCCGTCTTGCTGCGGCACCGTCTTTATGCGGCCCTTATGCGGCTGTGGCGATACTATCGACTTATGGCAGGTTTGTGGAGGGGACCCGGCGTAACTACGTTTAGTTATTCAATTAACTGTGCACGCCGAGCACCACTAGCCAGCCCTATGTTGGTTCAGAACCTCAATCGTTTTTGGCCATGCTGCCGCATCCGCCACAGTTTTATCGCGGCAGAATTGATTGCAGTATCCGATTACCACACCAGAGATTTCGGCTAAAGAATCGCCTCGTATCGGTTTACCTGAATATGGGCACAATGAATTTACTGCGGTAGCGTTCTCTATCGCTTTCGCGGGTAATGGCACCTCTCCGGGCCATCCGTCTCGGTCACTCAATTCAAATTCGTATTTAGGATTTGCCCGCCAGCTAGCCTTGGCCATCGCCCGCCACCTTCGGAAAGCAGGCACCTGGTGAAGCGCTTCGATATATTTCTCAGACGTGTTGCTAACGGACAAACCGTATGTGTCGATCCGCGAGGCCAAAGGTGTATAAAATACATCTGCTATAGAGTAATCGCCAAAAAGGAAGGGCCCGTCACCACCAAATGATCTAGCCCACGACCATAACTCCTCGGCTCGTGCTACATCTGCAAGAACATCTGGCGATGGTTCAAAATTGGCATATTGGCGGCCCAAATTCATTGGGCAATGCTGGCGTAATGCGGAAAAACCACTGTGCATCTCACATGTGATAGATCGGGCAGCACCGCGTGCTGCGGTTTCCATTGGCCAAAAGCTGATGTCCGGATGGCGTTCAGCTAGCGTTTCCGCAATCGCTAAACTGTCCCACAACAATGCGCCGTCACTTTTCAGGGCAGGAACCGTGCGCACTGGCGCGAGCTGCTTTAGCAAAACATCGAACTCAGGCGATGGCCAGTGGGTGTGAATGGTTTGGATGGGAAGCCCAAATGCCTCAAACAAAAGCCACCCGCGAAGTGACCAGCTCGAATATGTCCGGTCCATAATATATAGCTGATTTATCATGCATCAGAGATACAATGAATTGAAACGAGCATGAAATTTTAATTTTTGAAGCTAATTATCACGATAGAGAATAAAGAATCGAAGGCACAAGCCTCCTATAAATCCGATGATAACATGCCAACCGGCGCTATCGAAAAGGCCCAAATTCGCCCTAAAAATGAGGCAAAACGGTGATTTTTTGCAGTTTTATTGCCTGATTCCTACCTTTCTTGCACTTTTCGGCAACCTAAATGTGCCAAAAGTAAACAAAGTGACCTATCACCTACATTCTATTTAGTTGTGTGAGAAAGCTTCCCTAAGGTTAATTTGTGCAGTCAAATTATTTGTAACCTATTGATAAATAAAGATATGAGGAAATTTTAAGTGGGGTATTAATATTTTTCATATCTTCTTCTTTCATCTTTAAGTTGTTCTTTACCTACCGTAATGGTCTAATTAAGATTGATTCAGATCAATTTGGACCGCAATAATAATTGTAATATCAAATTTATAGAACATTAGCCGAAACATTGGAGGTAAAGATGTCTACGTCAAACAGCACACGGAATGATCTGGCCCGTATCGCAATGAAAGCTGAGCTTTTGGATGCGGAAACGGAGTATAAACTAGCAGTCGCCTGGCGTGATGATCGTGATGAGGCCGCCCTGCACCGAATGATTACGGCTTACATGCGCCTTGCTGTAGCGATGGCATCCAAGTTCCGCCGATATGGCGCGCCACTGACTGACCTGATCCAAGAGGCAAGCGTCGGTTTGATGAAAGCGGCTGACAAATTTGACCCAGACCGGGGCGTGCGGTTTTCGACTTATGCAGCATGGTGGATCAAAGCATCCATCCAGGATTATGTTATGCGCGACTGGTCAATGGTCCGCACCGGTTCCACGTCTTCGCAAAAGGCATTGTTCTTTAACCTCCGTCGGGTGCGGTCAGAGCTTGAGCGCAAACACGGCCCGGTCGAAACCGGCGAAGATGCTGCAAACCTGCGGGATCGGATCTCTGAAGCGATGAATGTGCCACTGCGCGATGTTGAGATGATGGAAGCACGGATGTCTGCCTCAGATTACTCTCTGAACGCTGTCCGGTCAGAGGACGAAGGCCGAGAGTGGATCGAAGCACTGGAGGATAGCTCTCCTGTTGGGGCCGAAACAGTGACACGGGATTCGGAACTGAGCACCGTTCGCAAATGGGTCAGCGAAGCTTGCGAGGACCTTACAGACCGTGAACGGACCATCATTGCCCGCCGCCGCCTGACCTCAACCCCAACCACTCTATCTGCTTTGGGGGTGGAGCTGGGCCTTTCCAAAGAACGGGTTCGCCAATTGGAAACGCAGGCCATGAAGAAAATGAAAAACCAGTTGGTAAGCCGTTATGGCGAACAGACACGTGAATTAGCGGCTGCTTTGTAAGATCAGTGTGATGAACTTAAAGGCAAACCGTGTAACCACGGCAGTCTGATCCAAACTCAAACCCTTATGGGTACAATGTTGAGCGCATGGCCATCATCGCCGTGCGCTCAATATTATGCCCGCTGTTTTTGATTGGTATTGCTCCGATTGCAAACTATGCGACAGAAATCGTCGCGTGCCGGATTGTCGGTATCACCGTGCAACTGTATAGACCCGGTGCAGGTACAGAAAAGGCGATCCAATGCGTTATATCTCCACCCGTGGCCGCGCTCCGGCGTTGAATTTCGAAGATGCAATGCTCACCGGCTTGGCAATAGACGGCGGGCTGTATGTGCCAGAGACATGGCCAACGATGAGCGCCGAGGAAATCGCAGCGCTTTCCGGGTTGCCCTACGAAGAAGTCGCCTTTCGGGTCATGCGCCCCTTCATCGGTGATGCTTTTTCGGATGACGAGTTTCGCAAGATTATCGACAAAGCCTATTCCAGCTTTGCCCATCGTCTGCGCTGCCCGCTAACCCAAGTCCGTGAGAATGTTTGGGCATTGGAGCTGCATCACGGCCCCACGCTGGCGTTCAAAGATGTGGCAATGCAGTTGATTGGCCAGATGTTTCAGGCTGCGCTCAGCCGTCGGGGGGAACGCGTTACGATTGTTGGCGCGACCTCCGGTGACACAGGGTCCGCCGCTATTGAGGCATTCCGCGGGCTGGAAGCTGTCGATGTGTTCATCCTGTATCCCCACAATCGGGTATCAGATGTGCAACGCCGCCAGATGACGACGCCAAGCGAGGATAATGTCCACGCGCTGGCCGTTGAAGGTGATTTCGACGATTGCCAAGCTGCGGTCAAGGCAATGTTCAACGATCTTGAATTCCGCGATGCACAAAAACTCGCCGCCGTGAACTCAATCAACTGGGCGCGAGTTTTAGCGCAGGTTGTATATTTCTTTACCTCGGCGGTTGCCTTGGGCGCGCCGAACCGGAGCATTAGCTTTTCAGTGCCGACCGGAAACTTCGGCGATATTTTTGCTGGTTATGTTGCAAAGAAAATGGGCTTGCCGATTGATCGGTTGATCATCGCAACCAATCAAAACGACATCCTCCACCGGACCGTGGCCAGTGGCGCACACGAAAAACAGGGTGTGGAGCCATCGACGTCTCCTTCGATGGACATTCAGGTTAGTTCAAACTTTGAACGGTTGCTGTTCGACCTTTATGATCGGGAAGGCCCGGCGATTGAGCAACTGATGGGTGAGCTGTCGAATGACAATGGCTTTGTCCTGTCGCAGGGGGCGCATGACCGCTTGCGTGCAGAGTTTGATAGCGCACGGTTCGATGAACCGGCAGTCAACGCCCTGATCGGAAAATATGCCAAAGAAACCGGTGAGGTTTTCTGCCCCCATTCTGCGATTGGGGTTGGTGGCGCGGAGACGGCAACTGGGCCGGTTGTCGCGCTGGCAACAGCACATGCAGCCAAGTTCCCAGCCGCTGTCGAGGATGCTTGCGACATCAGCCCTGCCTTACCACCGCATATGGCCGATTTGTTTGAGCGGGCAGAGCGTGTCACGGTGCTGCCCAATGACCTTAACAGCCTAAAAGCCCATATCTCTGAAAAGGCGCGTTCATGACAATTCAACTGACGACCCTGTCTAATGGCGTTCGCGTTATATCCGAAAGCATGCCCGGCCTTGGATCAACGGCCTTGGGTGTTTGGATTGGGTCCGGTTCACGCGATGAACTTGCACAGGAAAATGGCGTAGCTCACTTTTTGGAGCATATGGCGTTTAAGGGCACAGGTCGCAGGACTGCCCTGGAAATTGCTGAGCAGATTGAGGATGTTGGCGGGCATTTGAATGCTTACACCAGCCGCGAAGCGACCGCATATTATGCGCGGGTATTAGCCGAAGATGCACCATTGGCGTTGGATATTATTGGCGACATCCTGACTGATAGCGCGTTTGAGCCGGCTGAGGTTGAGCTGGAACGGAATGTTATTTTGCAGGAAATCGGGCAGTCGCTTGATACCCCTGATGACATTATCTTTGATTGGTTGCAGGAAACTGCCTTTCCCGACCAACCCATCGGGCGACCCATTCTGGGGCCTGCCGAGCGGGTAAGTGCCTTTACGCCTGATGACCTGCGCGGGTTCGTAAATCGCCGTTATACGGCCGACCGTATGATTGTTTCGGCGGCGGGCGCTGTTGATCACGACCAGTTGGTTGCAGATGCTGAAGCTCACTTTGGCAGCCTGAAAGTGAGTGACGGCAATAAACGAGCCGCCGCACGTTATGTTGGTGGGGATCGTCGAGAGGTTAAGGATCTGGAGCAAGCACATGTTGCGATGGCTTTTGAGGCTCCTTCATTCTCTGACCCGGGTTTCTATGCCACGCAATTGATGAGTGTCGCGCTGGGTGGTGGTATGTCATCACGGTTGTTTCAGGAAATTCGCGAAAAACGCGGCCTTTGTTATACGATTTTCGCGCAGGCCGGGGCCTATTCCGACGGTGGCGTTGCCACGATTTATGCCGGTACCGGCGCCGATCAGGTGGCAGAACTGGCCAGCGTAACTGCCGATGTTATGCGCGCCGCTGCCGAAGAGTTAACGCAGGCGGAATTGGATCGGGCACGCGCGCAGATGAAAGCCGGGCTGGTCATGGGGCTGGAAAGTCCTTCGGCACGAGCCGAACGATTGGCGCGGTCCCTTATGATTTGGGACAGAGCACCAGATCTGGACAAAACCGTTGCGAAGATTGATGCCGTTGATCTTTCTGATGCCCGCGCCGCAGCGCTGCAATTGACGAAGAATGTACCTACGTTGACCTTCTATGGACCTGCTGAAGGTGCTGCTGGTCTGGATGGGTTTGCAGCTAGGTTGGCAGCCTAGTATCGTGTTCGGGTTTCACAAAGAGACCCGCCTGACGACCAGTCGTTTGTTTCTACGGCCACCGCGTCATGGCGATTGGGCGTCATGGGCCGCTGCCAGACGCACCAGCGCAGGTTTTCTTAGGCCATGGGAGCCTATCTGGTCGGCTGATCATCTGACCAAAGGCGCATTCCGCAACCGGGTGTATTGGTCACGCAAGGCCATTCGAATGGACAAAGCCTATCCTTTCTTCTTGATCGACGCTCAGACCGGAAAAGTTATCGGCGGTGCAACTTTGGACAATGTGCGCCGTGGACCAGCTCAAATTGCCACCTTGGGCTATTGGATCGCGCATGAAAGCTCTCGCCAAGGTCTGATGGCAGAGGCGCTGACCGAAATGCTGTCTTATGCTTTTGGGCCGCTTAAACTTGGGCGGATCGAAGCGGCTGCGCTGCCAGAGAACAGCGCATCCTGCGCTTTGCTTTCAAAGCTGAATTTCGTTGAGGAAGGGCAGGCCAAATCCTATCTGAAAATCAACGGCGATTGGCGGGATCATACTCTGTTTGCATTGCTGAAAGACGATCGCATCTAGTGCGAATCCAATCCAATTGAATTCACCCTGCGTCCCGAACGCGTTGTGCTTCGTAAACACCGCCTCGGGTCGCAGGGTGAATGTTTGGGTTCGGTTAGATTGGATTCGCTCGGGATGTTGGTTGACGTTCGAATAGGAACAGATACATGTCCTAGATGGACAGTTTAAAAGCACTCAATCTGATCAATGGCGAATGGCAGCAGCCAAGGTCCGAACGATTCTGCCAGCGCGCCGACCCAAGGACCGGGCTGGCTCGGGCTGCTGTGCAATGTGTGGATGATGCCGACATAGATGCCGCTGTTGCAGCGGCGAAGTCATCGGGCTGGGCCGAAGCTAGTGTAGATGAGCGTTTGTCTGTGCTCGATGCGTTGATTGGGCAACTGAACGCTTCAAAGCAAGAGCTTGCGCAGACAGTCTCCGATGAGATTGGCGCAGACTTGGAATTCGCGCTTGCACAACATGTTGGTAGCGCGGTTGGGCATTTGAACGCCATCCGAGATGCGCTGGCCCATGATCAGAGTGATCAAACGCCATGGCCGGGCAAGCCAGATCATCGAGTGCGCTTTGAACCTATCGGGGTCGTCGCATTGATCACGCCATGGAACTGGCCAATCAATCAGGTTGCCCTGAAAGTCGGCGCTGCGCTGGCGGCTGGTTGTCCCATGGTGTTGAAACCATCTGAGCTGACACCCGACAGCAGCATGGCCTTTGCTCGGGTGATCGCGGCAGTCAGCCCTGATGGCGTGTTCAACATGGTTTTGGGCGACGGTGAAACGGGCGCAGCATTGGTTGCGCACCCCGGTATCAGTGCCATTTCATTCACCGGCTCAACTGCGGTCGGCCGCCGTATCGCAGGCATCGCTGGACAAGATCTGAAACGTGTGGGGCTGGAGCTTGGTGGGAAGTCACCCAATATCCTGTTCGCCGATTGTGACCTAGAAACCGCGATGACCCAAGGCATTGCGCATTGTTTCCGCAATGGTGGGCAAAGCTGTAATGCCGCTACACGAATGCTGGTCGAGCGGTCTGTATATAAGCATGCACAAGAATTGGCTGCCGAGGCCGCATTGGCATGGAGCCCTGAGGCAACTCCGCAGAATGGCCTAAACTTGGGTCCGATCATTAGCGCCCGCCATTTTGATCGCGTGCAGGAATTGATCTTAACCGGCGTGCAGGAGGGGGCCAGCCTGCTGACCGGCGGGCCCGGCAAGGCCAATGGTCAGGCCGGCTTTTATCCGCGCCCAACGGTGTTTGCCGATGTGACGCCAGAGATGACCATTTGGAAAGAAGAAATCTTTGGCCCTGTGCTGACGATGACGCCGTTTGACAGTGAGGAAAAGGCAATTTCGCTGGCGAACGACACGCCCTATGGGTTGGCGGGTTACATCCAAACCAGCGATGCAGAATGCGCAACAAGGGTCGCGAATGCGATGGAAGTTGGCATGGTGCAGGTCAACGGGTGCTCGCGCGCACCGGGTGCACCATTCGGCGGCGTTAAAGCCAGCGGCGACAGCCGCGAAGCAGGCATTTGGGGGATACGAAGCTTTCAGACGGTCAAATCCATAAGCGGTGCCAATGCCGAATAAGATTTATGCGTAATTACCGAATTTAAAATTCGGATATTACGGATAAATCAGCCTTTCCTTGCAGTGAATCACCCAGTTCTGCCAAGTCGGCGCAACAGGAGGATTCAGCATGCGTACACAGGCAGATGTAGTTGTTATCGGCGGGGGCATCGGCGGATGCTCTACCCTTTATCACCTTACTCAAGAAGGCATCACCAATTGCATTTTGGTGGAGAGGGACGAGCTGACCTCTGGCACCACCTGGCATTCTGCCGCGCAGGTGACGAACTTTGGCCCGAACCAGACCATGGTGGGGCTGAAAACCCACTCCATCAATCTGTACAAAGAACTGGCCGACGACCCCGATTATCCGATCAACTATCACCACGCGACCGGCGGCTTGCGTATTGCCACTACGCAGGATCATTTGGATGGGTATCAGCATTTCATCTCCATGGCCGCTGGAATGGGTGTGGATTTTGAACTGTTGGACGCCGCAGAAAGCGCCCGCCGCCACCCTCTGATCTCTACCGACAATATGCTGGGGGCTTTGTGGGACCCGCTGGACGGTGACATTGACCCCGCGCAGCTATGTCAGGCCCTCGCACGCCGGGCGCGCAAGGCAGGGGCAGAGGTTCAGCGGTTCAATCCGGTTGGTTCGTTGACTCAGCATGCAGATGGGTCTTGGACCGTTCACACCAAAAACGGCGATATTCGCACTGAAAAAATCGTTAATGCTGGCGGCTATCGGTGTAACGAGGTTGGCGCGATGATGGGGGTTGAGCATCCCGTCGCGTCTATGGAACACCAGTATATGATCACCGAAACCCTGCCAGAGATTGAGGCATTGGGTGATTTCAGAGTGCCTTTGATCCGCTGCCCCCGTTCTGATTTCTATCAGCGGGCTGAAAAACAGGGCCTGTTGATTGGGTTTTATGAGCAGGATTGTAAGACATGGGGATTGGACGGGATCGACCCGAAATTCACCATGGACCTGTGCCCGGATGACCTCGACCGCGTTGTCGATGTTATGGCAGGGGCGATGGAACGAATGCCCTGCCTTGAAACTGCGGGCATTAAGTCGATTGTTAACGGCCCAATCACCTACACGCCAGATGGGTTGCCGTTGGTTGGTCAGATACCCGGCAAACGCAACGCCTATTGCATCACCGGCCTGCGCGCCGGATTGGGCGAAGGTGGCGGCCATGGTTGGTTACTGGCGCAGATCATCGCGCATGGTGAGGCTTGTTATGACACATGGTGCCTGGACCCGCGCCGTTTCACCCATCACGCGACCGAGGAATTCACAGCGCTGAAGGCGATTGAGGACTATCAAAATGAGTTTCGGTTCCACATGCCACATGAATTCCGCCCCGCTGGCCGCAATGCCAAAACAACGCCGCTGACCCCGAAACTGGCGGCGATGGGCGCAGAATTTGGCGTAGTGAATGGATGGGAGCGGGCGTTGTACTATCCACCCGCCGGATTCACGCCAGAGCATTCATTCCGATTCTGCAATGTTGACCCTATCGTAGCTGCCGAGGTGAAAGCAGTTCAGTCAGGCGTTGGCGTCATGGAGGTGAACGGGTTCAATAGGTTCCGCATCACGGGTGACAACGCGCATGATTGGCTGGACGGTGTCATGTGCGGGCGGATCCCGCGCAAACCCGGCAAAGTCGGGCTTTCTTATTTCCTGAACGAACAGGGCGGCGTGAAAGGTGAAGCGACCTTGGCCACG
>JBMYPG010000020.1:0-29172 GCA_049600095.1 Pikeienuella sp.
TCCTGTCAGCAGTCTGGTGCAAGGTCGCGTTATCCCGGCGAAACAAAGCCGCCGGGACAAGTAGTCGTCAATCGACCAGTCGTGACCGGATGTCGACCATACGGTTTTCCACATAGCTTTCGACGGTGTTGATCATCGTATCCATGCCATTGTCAAAGAAATGGCTGGCACCGGGGACGACGTCATGGGTGATTTCGATACCCTTTTGGGTTTTCAGCTTTTCAACCAGTTTGATCGTATCATCCATCGGGGCCACGCGGTCGGCGTCGCCGTTGATGATTAAGCCTGAAGACGGGCAGGGGGCGAGGAAGCTGAAGTCGTACATATTAGCGGGTGGGGCGACGGAGATGAAGCCCGAAGCCTCTGGCCGGCGCATCAGCAATTGCATGCCAATCCATGCGCCAAAGCTGAACCCGGCGATGAAACAGATTTTGCTGTCAGGCTTTAGGGCCTGCAAATAATCGAGAGCGGAAGCGGCGTCAGATAGTTCGCCAATGCCCTGATCAAATTCACCCTGGCTGCGGCCAACGCCACGGAAGTTGAACCGCAGCACAGAAAAGCCCTGACGATGGAACGCATAGTGGAGGTTATAGACCACCTTGTTGTTCATCGTGCCGCCGAACTGAGGGTGCGGATGCAGGATCAGCGCGATGGGCGCGTCCTTGGTTTTCTGCGGGTGGTAACGACCTTCGAGCCGACCATCGGGGCCGGGAAAAATCACCTCGGGCATCAGGCATCCTTTGTTGTGTTCTTTTTTGGCGCAGATGACGCGGCGTCTTTGTTGACTAAATTAGTCAACCAATTTAGAACGCCTCTAAACTACCGTTTGCGCAGTCAGGCTTAATAGGCGTCTAAACCCTTTTGGGTCAACGATTCGCGCGGATTCGCCGCAGGCGGATGAAATAGCGTGATCTGGTCTGGGAGGACCGAATGAAGCTTAGCACCAAAGGTCGCTATGCCGTAACGGCGCTGGCGGATATCGCCCTGCTGGGCGATGGCGCATTGGTGCCTTTGGCGGATATTTCTGAGCGGCAGGATATTTCGCTGTCTTATCTGGAACAATTGTTCGTAAAGCTGCGCAAGGCTGGGTTGGTCGAAAGTGTGCGTGGACCGGGTGGTGGGTATCGGTTGGCGAATGCTGCGAATGAGACCCGAATCTCTGACGTAATGGCCGCTGTTGATGAGCGGTTGAACGCGATGGGCTGTGACGCTGACACCAGAGGTGTCGGGCAGGGCTGTGGCGGGTCAAAGGCGGTTTGCCTGACGCATAACCTGTGGGAGCAGTTGTCGAGCCATGTCTATGTGTTCCTGAACCAGACGACGCTGGCCGATATTGTCGGCGACCGCATGGCGCCCTGCCCGGCTGTGCCTGATTTTTCTGCGCTGTTGGAAGAAGAGGCGGCGGGCTGATGGCGGATCGCGTCTATCTCGACTGGAACGCCTCGGCGCCTTTGAGGCCCGAAGCGCGCGCGGCGATGATCGCGGCGATGGATGAGGTGGGGAACCCTTCGTCTGTGCATGCTGAGGGTCGCCGGGCGAAGGCGACTGTTGAACGGGCGCGGGCGCAGGTTGCTGCACTGGTTGGGTGCGATACGTCTGAGGTGGTGTTTACGTCTGGGGCGACTGAGGCCATCGGAGCAGTTTTCAATCAGGATTGGGACGCAACCGGATGTTCGGCATTTGAACACGACGCCGTTGCGATACGCTCTGAAGTTTATGCGGAGAATTCTTATGCAGGGCCCGAGATGGCGTTTGCAGATCACCTTGGGTATTTCCGGTACGAGCATCTAGTTTCTGGTTTTGGTATGGCGTCAAAACCACTTAAGCGTGGCGATAAGGGTTATCCACAAAAGGCGAAAGGTTTGTTCGCACTATGTGCAGCCTCAGCCGAAACCGGTGTGGTTCAGCCTTTGAGTGAAGTGCTCAACGATTTTAACGGCGAACTTGATGTTTCATTCAGGTTTACTGATGCGACGCAGGCGGTAGGAAAAGTTCCGTTCAATTTTGGAAGCATTCCGGCTGAACTAGGAGCTTGCTCTGGCCACAAGATAGGCGCTCCGACAGGGGTGGGGGCACTGTTAGTCAGTTCTAAATGCTCACTGAGTTTTTCCTCGGAGGGTAGCGGCCAGGAGCAAGGCCGCCGCGCAGGCACCGAAAACGTCAGCGGCATTGCTGGCTTTGGCGCGGCAGCCGAGGCTGCGCAGCGCGATCTCGGCAATGGTGAGTGGGATCGGGTCAAAGAAATGCGGGATGGGATGGAAGCGCGTATTCGTGATGCTGCCTCTGATCTGATCGTGTTTGGAGAGAGCGCCCCTCGTTTGCCCAACACATCTTGCTTTGCCGTTCCCGGCTGGCGTGGGGAAACGCAGGTTATGCAGATGGACCTTGCCGGATTTGCGGTTAGCGCAGGCAGCGCTTGCTCATCGGGCAAGGTGAACAAGGCGAGCCGTGTGTTGTTGGCCATGGGGTTTGACGACATCACAGCCTCCAGCGCCATTCGGGTCAGCATGGGGCCGACGACGAAACCGGAGGAGGTGGAAGCCTTCGCCGATGCCTGGATACAGAGTTACCGCCGCTGGAAACAGCGCGCGGCTTGATTGAACAGTTAGACTAAGACGACGCCGTATATCCCCATGTGCGAACCGGGGCAGGCGTAAAAGAAGGGTTAGGCCACATGGCTTTGGAAGAAATGCAGGTCAAAGACGGCGTCGATGAAGAAACTGTCGAGGCTGTCCGCTCGGTCGGTGAAAAGTACAAATATGGCTTTGAAACCAATGTGGAAATGGAGTTCGCCCCTATCGGTGTGAACGAAGACATTGTGCGCCTGATTTCTGAAAAGAATGATGAGCCGGAATGGATGACAGACTGGCGTTTAGCCGCGTTTAAACGCTGGAAAGAGATGACAGAGCCGGATTGGGCGATGGTCGATTATCCAAAAATCGACTTTCAGCAGATCTATTATTACGCCCAGCCAGCATCCATGGCGAAGGAAAAGCCGAAATCGTTGGATGAGGTGGACCCGGAGTTGCTGCGCACTTACGAAAAGCTGGGCATCCCGTTGAAAGAGCAGGCCATTTTGGCTGGCGTTGATACGAGAGGTTATGACCCGGACCGCAAGGTTGCGGTTGATGCTGTGTTTGACTCTGTGTCTTTGGGTACGACTTTTAAGGACGAATTGGCCAAGGCTGGGGTGATTTTCTGCCCGATTTCTGAGGCCATTCGCGACTATCCCGAACTGGTGAAGAAATACATCGGTTCTGTCGTGCCAGTGACGGATAACTATTACGCGACGCTGAACAGCGCTGTGTTCTCAGACGGTTCATTTGTTTATGTGCCAGAGGGTGTTCGTTGCCCGATGGAGCTGTCGACATATTTCCGTATCAACGCGGAAAACACGGGTCAGTTTGAACGCACGCTGATCATCGCGGACAAGGGTTCTTACGTTAGCTATCTGGAAGGGTGCACCGCGCCAATGCGTGATGAAAATCAGCTTCATGCGGCTGTGGTTGAATTGGTGATCCATGAGGATGCGGAGATTAAGTACTCTACCGTTCAGAACTGGTATCCGGGCGATGAAAACGGCGTTGGCGGCATCTATAATTTTGTCACCAAGCGCGCTGATTGCCGGGGTGACCGTGCCAAGGTGATGTGGACACAGGTTGAAACCGGTTCTGCGGTGACGTGGAAATACCCGTCTTGCATCCTGCGCGGCAACGAAAGCCAAGGTGAGTTTTATTCAATCGCCATCGCGAACAATGCGCAGCAGGCTGATACTGGCACCAAGATGGTGCATTTGGGCAAGAACACAAAGTCCCGGATCGTTTCCAAAGGGATCAGCGCGGGTAAGGCGCAGAATACCTATCGTGGGTTGGTGTCGATGCACCCGAAGGCGAAAAGCAGCCGCAACTATACGCAATGCGACAGCCTGCTAATCGGCGATAAATGTGGGGCGCATACGGTGCCTTATATTGAGTGCAAGAATAACTCTTCGCGGGTTGAGCATGAGGCCACTACGTCGAAGGTGGACGATGATCAGCTATTCTATTGCCGTCAGCGCGGCATTGGCGAGGAAGAGGCCGTGGCGCTGGTTGTGAATGGGTTCTGTAAAGAAGTGTTGCAGGAATTGCCGATGGAATTTGCGGTAGAGGCGCAGAAGCTGGTGGCGATTTCACTGGAAGGTTCGGTCGGCTAGGCAATGGACTGGGAAGATCACCCGCACGGTGCCGAGGGCAAAAAGATGTATCGGCAGCTGGTTTTCGCAAACCTGTTTCGGCAGTTAGCTGGGCTAACTGCTGCTGTTGGTGGGCTTGCTGGGTATTTTCTGGGTGTTTGGCTTGGGTTTGTTCCGCTCTATTCAGCCTTTGGCGGTGCTATTGGTCTTTGGGCGTTTGTGCAGGTCGTTTTGTGGCGGTTGGACAAAAAAGACCGCGCCCGGATAGCAGCAGAGCAAAATGCGCGATTTGAGCGTGGTGTAAGCAAACGTAAATGAGCGACCCGAATGATCATAAGGAGTTTCAGCGGCGGATGATGGCGATATCGTCAACTGAGTATGCCTCTAAGAAGCGCAGCAAATATTATGCTGACGTGAAGGGCACCTCTTTGAGTCGTGATCTGTGGCGTGGATTTGGGTATTTGATCATTGGCGGGCTGATTATGATCATTGGCCGCGCCGTGATGCTGGACCTGTTGTTGGGGATCGAAAAGACCGCACCGCATGCCTTTATCATCCCAACGGGCATTATCATCACCGGCCTTGTTTGGCTGTTTTCGATGGCTGCGCGGATAACCGATAAATTGTACTATGCCTGCATGACGCTGGGTGTGATCATCACGCATTTTGCGCAGCCTTTTTATTTTGTCGCGCAGCCAGAGATCTGGGCAGTGATCTATGGTGAGGACTACGTTGAGTGGGTCGTGAATACTCATGGTCGCCTGTTTGGGCTGGGTGGTCGTTGATGGTTACCTATGATGAAAATTCAGCAAAACTTGCCCGATCTGCACGGCGCAAGCCCGGCAATGAGGCGAGTTTGGTGTGGTCGCTTGGTGGTGGTGTTATCACCCTGTCGGTCTATGCGTTATGGTTCAAATTTCCCGCCCTTTCGGTGCCGTTTAAAATGAACCTTCCTGGGTTTTCGGTTACTTGCGGCTTAGCCCTTGGCGCCCTGTTGGCGGCAGTCTATTACCGCATCGCCCGGCGTGTTGTGGGGCAGGCACAGGCTGCTTATGCAGAGGTTTTGCATCAGGCACAGGTCGTGCGTGAAGCGGAAGTTCAGCGGAAAATTGCAGAAATGAAGGCGAAGACATGAACCTATCAGCTTCTCAAAAATATGGCGCGGCGGTTGCGCTGGCAATTTTCTTTATCGGTTGGACAACAGGCATGGCACCCCCGTCATTGGTGAACATCGCCTTTTCGGCGCTGATGGGGGCGTTTGCGGGGTTTCTGTACAGCCGCATTCACAAGTATTTTAACAAAGAGCAGGATTGAGCCATGATTGTGACAACGACGCCATCAATCGAAGGCCGCGCGATCACCGCCTATCATGGTGTTGTGGTCGGGGAGGCGATTATGGGCGCGAATGTCGTGCGCGACCTGTTTGCCGGGATCACAGATATTATCGGGGGCCGTTCGGGCGCCTATGAGGCCAAATTGGCCGATGCACGCGAAGTTGCCTTTGCAGAACTAAAAGCCCGTGCACAAGCACTGGGCGCTGATGCCGTTGTTGGCGTCGACTTGGATTATGAGGTTGTCGGCCAGTCCATGCTGATGGTTTCCGTTTCAGGAACCGCAGTTTCAACCTCTCAGAACACTAACTGACACACGATCAGAAAGACACAACATGCTCTCGATCAAGAACCTTCAGGTCAAACTGGAAGACGAAGAAAAGCAAATCCTCAAAGGGGTAGACCTTGAGATTGAACCGGGCAAAGTGCACGCCATTATGGGGCCGAACGGGTCTGGTAAATCGACCCTGTCATACGTGCTGTCTGGCCGTGATGGGTACGAAGTGAATGGTGGTGGCGCGACGCTGCTGGGCGAAGATATTCTGGATATGGACCCAGAGGAGCGCGCTGCTGCTGGCTTGTTCCTGGCGTTCCAATACCCGGTAGAAATCCCCGGTGTTGGCAATATGACGTTCTTGCGGACCGCTTTGAATGCACAGCGCAAGGCACGTGGCGAAGATGAACTGAACGCTGGTGAATTCCTGAAGTTGGTTCGTGCGAAGGCAAAAGAGCTGAAAATCGATGCAGACATGCTGAAACGCCCGGTCAATGTTGGATTTTCTGGCGGTGAGAAAAAGCGTAACGAGATTTTGCAGATGGCTTTGTTGGAGCCGAAAATGTGCATCCTTGATGAAACCGATTCAGGGCTGGATGTCGATGCGATGAAACTGGTTGCCAGCGGTGTGAATGCGCTGCGTGATGAGGGCCGGTCTTTCCTCGTCATTACTCACTATCAGCGTTTGCTGGATCACATTGCGCCTGATGTTGTGCACATCATGGCCAATGGTCGGATTATCGAAACCGGTGGGCCAGAGCTGGCGTTGGAAGTTGAAAACAACGGCTATGCCGATCTGCTTTCAAAGGTGGCGTAATGGCTGCCCCTGCTGTTGAACAGGCTGAGGGCTTGCTGGCTTGTTATGGTCAGCCTGCCGCCGGTGCCGATTGGGCCGAGGCGACCCGCCAGAACGCGCGGGCGCGGTTTTTGGCAGAGGGTGCGCCGGGTCGTCGTGATGAGTATTGGAAATATACCAATCCTGCACTGCTGACCGGTAGCGACGTGAATGCGGCGGTTCTACCTGCTGCGGAGACACCGGTGTTTTCCGAAGTTGACGCGCTGCGCATCGTCTTTGTCGATGGCGTGTATCGTACTGACCTGTCGGATGACCCAAGCCAGGAAGGTTTGGAAATTCAGACGCTGGCTGAGGCGCTGGCTGCTGATATTCATTGGGCGAAGGACCTGTATGGCGTGCTGGAAACAGCGGGTCAGAATCCCGTTCCCCGGCCATTAGCGGCGCTGAACACAGCGATGGCAGAAACCGGATATGTTATCCGTGTGACGGGCAAGCCAGCGAAGCCGCTGAATTTCTATTATCGCCACGAAAGCGCAACTTCGGACGTGATGTTGCGCCACCTGATCAAGGTGGAAGCTGGTGCTGAGTTTACCTTGTTGGAAAACGGCCCTGCCGGTGCGCGGTTGAACAGCGTGGTTGAGGTTGATGTTGCTGATGGTGGCGCGTTGCATCATGCCCGTGCGCAAGGTCGGGCGCATGATCGGGTGGCAGCCACGCATATGTTTGCGCGTTTGGGGCGGGAATCGGTTTTCAAAAGCTTTACCCTGACCATGAATGGCCGTTTGACGCGCAATGACTGTGTGATTGAATTTACCGGTGATGATGCGGTTGGTCATGTGGCTGGTGCTGCGATTGGCGATGATAATTTTCACCATGATGACACGGTTTTTGTCACGCATGATGCGTTGAATTGCGAAAGCCGTCAGGTGTTCAAGAAAGTGCTGAAAAGCGGTGCTCGCGGTGTTTTTCAAGGTAAAATCCTGGTGAAAGCTGGCGCGCAGAAAACCGATGGTTATCAGATTTCTCAGGCATTGTTGCTGGATGATGATGCTGAGTTTGATGCAAAACCAGAGCTTGAGATTTATGCTGATGATGTAGCTTGTTCGCATGGGTCGACTTGCGGTGCGGTTGATGAGACGGCTTTGTTCTATCTCCGCTCACGTGGGGTGCCGCTGGCGGCGGCGCAGGACATGATGGTTTTAGCTTTTGTCGATGAAGCGATTGCCGAAGTTCAGGAAGACGTGATTGCCGATGATCTGCGCAGCCGTATCGCCGCGTGGTTGGAGCGTCGTTCAGCATGAGTGAACTAGCAGCACCGCGTGGGTTAACCGAACGTCTGTTGCTTGGCTGGCGTGCGCCGGTGCGTGCAATTGAGGCGGAGGTTGCCAGTGCGCCGGGTGAACCCCGGCTGTTGGCCTATGCTGTTGGTGCTGCTTTCTTTCTGACCCTTGGGCCGGTATTGTCAGAGGCCATCAGGCCGCTGGAAAATCTGGGCGAAGATCGAATGGCATGGTTTTCTATGCGGTTCGTGTTTGGCATGTCGTTCCTGCCATTGTCGCTGTACCTGGTCGCATCTGTTGTGCGGATAACAGCTGCCGGTTTTGGTGGCGAGGGCGACTGGCGGGTTGGGCGTTTGGCCTTGTTTTGGTCGGCCCTCATCTCTAGCCCTCTGGCTGTTCTGGCGCATGTTGTTGGTGCTGTTGCCGGTTATAGCGATCTTGCAGCCATTGTTGCGGGGCTGATTTGGGCATTTTGGTTGACACCTGCGATTGCGGTTTGTTTTTCGCTGAACCTGCGCCACGTGGCGATTTTCATGATCGTTATTGCGATTGTTTCACAATTTGCGCGAATGTGGGTCTAAAAATGCAGACGCAAGGTGAACTGGGGGTTATGGTCGCGTCGTGTAACGCTGTGACGGGGGAATGCGGCGATGAGTGATCCGAATGGCCACGAGGAACATCATTATCGGTTAGACGACATCAGTGATGACGATCCCGATTTGCTGCATGAAGTTACCTATATTGACCGCATTCTGGACGCATATGCGAATATGCGCGCGTCCACTGCTGCGTTCATTCTGACCCGCCCGTCAGAGGCGCGGTTGCTGTTTCTGGCGCTGCTGTCTGACGTTATCTTCTTTCTGGCGCGGTCCATTTCCATGGTTGTCGCGCCGCCAGCCGAGATTCAGGCGAGCCTGCCTGAGTTCGTTGGCTTGGGCATTCTGTTCGCCTTTCTGTTCAGAACGGCGCTGTTCTATCTCATTGCGATATTGGCCAAGGTTATCTCTGTCCCCTTTGGCGGAAAGGGTAGTTGGTATGCGACCCGTTGCGGTGTGTTCTGGGCGGCGTTGGTTTCGGCCCCGATTGAGCTGGTCGGTGCGTTGATGACTTTGGTTGTTGTGAACCTGCGTGAAGATGTGGCGTTTTTGAACAACGACTGGTTGGTTGAGATGCCCTATTTCCTCGGGCCAATCGCCTTTGGCTTTTTCTTCTCGGCTGGTATCGCGCAGGCGCAGGGGTTCAAGTACAACTACAAAGTCATGGCGGTTGTTGCCGTTCTTGGCTTTGCATTGATTTATCTGGCCGGCCTGGCGGGCCTTTATTCGGTAGGCTGACGTGAATCCCATCTTACAATTGGCGCTGGACGCCTATATCCGTCCGCGCATTGCTGTGCGTGCTGTTATGAACCGGCTTAGCGGGCCTGAAGGCTTGGCGATCCTGTTTGGCCTTGCTTACTGCGCTAATGTGATCACAGCCATGGTTTTTGGTGCTCAGTTTTCGCCAGAAGGTGAGGCGCCCGGAGCGTTTGGGATTATCGTTTCTACGTTCTTCGTTAGCTTGTTTACGCTAGCGGTGTTTTCGGGAATTGTGACTGGCATCGGGCGGTTGTTCGGTGGCTCAGGCGGTTTTCTTACTGTTGCGCTTGGGTTGAGTTGGTTGCAGCTTATATCGTCGGTTTTCAATGCAGTGATGCCTAAGTCACAGGACGATATATTAAGGCCTTTGCCAGATGGCACCTTTGAGATGGCGTTTGAGACTTCGTTTCTGATCGCTGGCCTGATTTCGCTGTACCTTTTCGTCAATGTTGTAGCTGAGGTTCATCAATTCAAAAGCGCGTGGAAGGTTTTGGGCGTCATGATTGGTTCAATATTCTCATTGGTGATCTTGTTCACCCTTATTGGAGCGGGCGGCGTATGAGCAGCTATGACGTCAATGCAATTCGTGCTGATTTTCCAATTCTGTCGCGAGAAGTGCATGGGAAGCCATTGGTTTATCTGGATAATGGTGCTTCGGCGCAAAAACCGCAGGCGGTTATTGATGCGGTGACGACGGCCTATTCATCCGAATATTCAAATGTGCATCGCGGGCTGCATTTTCTGTCTAATCTGGCCACCGAAAACTATGAAAACGTCCGTGCGAAAATCGCCGGCTTCCTTGGTGCGCAGGATGAGAATGAGGTGATATTCTCCACTGGTTCGACCTTTGGGTTGAACATGGTCGCCTCTAGCTGGCTATCGCCCCGGATTGAACCGGGTGATGAGATTATCCTGAGTGTGATGGAACATCATGCCAATATTGTGCCATGGCATTTCCTGCGGGAACGTCAGGGTGCGGTGTTGAAATGGGTTGATATTGCCGATGATGGATCACTGGACCCGCAAGCAGTTATTGATGCGATTACGCCACGCACCAAGATGATTGCACTGACGCATATGTCGAATGTGACAGGTGCAGTTGTTGATATCAAAACCATTGCTGCCACAGCGCGCGACAAGGGCGTGCCGGTTTGCGTTGATGGCTCTCAAGCCGCCGTACATATGCCTGTTAATGTGTCTGATTTGGGCTGTGATTTCTACGCTATTACTGGCCACAAACTGTATGGCCCCTCAGGTAGCGGCGCAACATGGATTGCTGCTGATCGGTTGGCCGAGATGCGCCCGTTTATGGGTGGCGGTGATATGATCCGCGAAGTGCGGCAGGACTATCTAACGTATAATGATCCGCCCCATTTGTTGGAGGCTGGAACGCCCAACATTGTACAGATGATCGGCTTGGGTGCTGCCATTGATTATATGCAGAACGTGGGAATGGCCGAGATTGCAGCGCATGAGGCAGACTTATGTGCCTATGCGCGTGAAAAACTGACTGGCTTGAACTGGCTGAATGTCCACGGCGATGCGCTGGGCAAGGGCGCGATATTCTCGTTCACGATGAATGGGGCGGCGCATCCGCATGATATTTCGACCATCATTGACCGTAAAGGCGTTGCCGTTCGGGCTGGTCATCATTGTGCGCAGCCATTGATGGAACGCTTTGGTGTAACAGCGACCTGCCGCGCGTCATTCGGGATGTACAACACCCGCGAAGAAGTCGACGTATTGGTCGATGCGCTGCACACCTGCCACGAGCTTTTGGGGTAGGCTGCTGCCCGCCCCATCTTTGGTCTCCAAATACTCAAAATCGTTTACTTGCAAACGAGCGGCGAGATTACTCGTCGTTCTTTGGTGTCAGCACAGAAACGCCTAATGCACCTGCTTCAATTTCCTGTCTGTTCATCGTCATGGGGATGTAGCCGCCGCTGCGCCACATCTCTGCCAATCCATCATAGTGGCGGGATAACATATGGCCGCTTTGGCCGGTTGAGATGATGAATTTGGACCGGTCGAGATCGGCGAAATCATAGACCGCTCGGAAACCACCTGCATGGACGTTTTGGTAAGGTGTGGCACCCTTGCCCGCGGTTTTTGCCCTAAGGATCGTGAAGTCTCCGCCAGAGGTTTCGTGTTCGATATTTACGAACATGCTGAGTGGGAATTGTAGGCCGAGCGGTGTGTGGATGTGACGGGCGACATGGGCCTCTCCCCAACGCCAATTTTCGAAGTCGTCACCATGCGCCTCGGATAACTCATCCAACGCGTCATCCAGTGCGAGTTTGGTGATTTCAGCGCAGCTTTCCTTGCGCACGGATTTGTTGAGATCACACCATTCGGCTGCGCCATTAACGTCGCGTAGTACACGCTCAAGAAACAGGGGACGAGCGCCCTCGATTTCGGGGAATAACTCGCCGAGTTCATCGGCTGCGATGCGGCGGGTCAGTGCGCGGATCCACGCTGTGAAAATTAGTGGTTCCGGCCCATGTTCTGTCATCTCGCCATTCCATGCACCGAGACGATCTAGCACTAGTTCGCGGCGGTTAGCGACGACATCATCATCGGCCTCATCCCGAGCCCACCAAAGGTCACGTGCGGCGAGGGGGAGTACAGAGCGAGCCATTTCTGACACGGCGTCATTTTGCAATTCTACGAAGCTGTCTAGCGTATGATACTGACGGGCATTCAGGCGTTGTTCTATGCGCCGGATACGATAGGGCGGGGACCAGTCAAATGAGATGTGATCGGGGAAGTCAGCATTAGAAACGCGGTTGTTGGCATTGGCGACGATACCTGACAACGGCCTGATGGTACGAGGGGTTGTCCATGGCGGAGCGAGACCTTTCCAATCATTTCCTGCGATCCAGCCGAGGGCGGGAATGCGACCAAGAGATTTGCTTTCAGTCCGACGGGCGGGGGGGCGGCCCGCGACGACGATGCCAACACCGCCACGGTCTGCCATGGTGACGTTGTGCGCGGGGGCGAGAACGCCTGCGACTGCATCCACGGCTTCCTCTAGTGTATTGACGCGGTTGATGCGCAGCAGGGCACCCATGGTGCGGTCTTCGTGGCTGAGCGCGGTCCATGACAGCGCGGCAACGTGGCCCTTTGGTGTGACTGAGCCGACGTCATAGACATCCGGCGGTAAAACCGGGCCATGGCGGGTCCAGCGGAGTTTAATTTTTACCGGTTCGCTACCAAGGACCTGAATGATTTCATCCCGTGTTTCAAAGTTACGCCAGCCTGCGGGGGTAAGGTATTGGTTAGGATCGTCAGGGTTTACCTTTTCGATAAACAGGTCCTGATCATCCATTTGCACGGATGTTAGTCCCCAACCGAATGAGCGATTGCGGCCGATTAGGGCGACCGGCATGCCGGGGATTGTGGCACCGATGACGCCTTTATCAGGGAATTCAACATGGGCGAGCATCCACAGGCTGGGCGCGGAAAGCCAAAGGTGAGGGTCGTTTGCCAGCAGTGGTGCCCCGGCAGTGGCGCGTTCGGCATCAACTGCCCAAGCGTTGGAGGCACCGCCGAAGTCTGCACGCGGGGTAAACTCAGCCTCCAAAACCGTTTCTGCCGGGCGAAGGGTGTAGGCAGCGAAGTTGAGGCCCGGATAGGCCTGCGCAAAGCTGGGCAGGGCCATGACACCTGCGTCAGGATAATCGGGGAACAGGTCGTCTAACTGCTTTGGTGTTAGCTTGCGGAGGAGTTTAGCGCGCCGAACTTCTTTTTCTGCCGATGATGTCAGGCGCAGCGCCATAACCTTGAGAATGGCGAGGCTGTCGGTCGGTGTCCAAGGGGCGAGGCCGTCGCCAAAGACAAAGAATTCTGGTGCGCCGCGTCCTAGAGCCTTTTCGTTTACTGTACTGATCCATGCATTCACGCCATCTGAGTAGGCGTTGAGTGCTGCCATTGTTTCGGGGCGCTGCACGAGGATGGAGCGGCGGGCAATGTTGTAGAGATCAAATGAGCGGAGCCGCCGGTCAATGCGCACTGCGCGGGGACCGAACACCTCGGATAAGCGGCCCTGTGCGCCGCGTCGTGCAAGCTCCATCTGCCAGAGGCGTTCCTGGGCGTGGACGAGTCCAAGAGCGAAATAGGCGTCGTGGTCTGTTTCGGCATAAATATGGGGAACGGCATTGGCATCGCGCACAATTTCTGCCTGCGCTTCCAGCCCGGCAACAGTCCAATCTTGCCTATAATTGATCTGTGATTGGTTCAGCACATAGTAGGCGAGCGTTAGTGCAACCGCCGTCAGAATTGCGAGGCCCGCCAAAATACGCAACAACCACCGAAACATCGCCCTCATTGATCATTCATTCCTATTCCAGACCTTGACCACCTGCATCGCCATCTACAGGGTGCGCGCAGTATATGGCGACTATGGCGGAGAATGAACATGGCGAAAACGGCGTTTATTGGTTTAGGTGTAATGGGATACCCAATGGCGGGGCATCTGGCCGCTGCTGGGCATGAAGTTGTGGTCTATAACCGGACTTCGGCAAAGGCAGAGGCCTGGGTCGCAGAACATGGTGGCGCATCGGCCCCAACACCGGCAGAGGCCGCCAAGGGTGCCGAGTTTGTATTTACCTGTGTTGGTAATGACGATGACCTGCGCAGCGTTACGACCGGGCCGGATGGTGCGTTTCATGGCATGGAGCAGGGCGCGGTGTTTGTCGACCACACCACAGCCTCGGCCAATGTAGCGCGGGAGCTTGCTGCCGCTGCTGCAGGGTTTGATTTTATTGATGCGCCCGTCAGTGGCGGGCAAGCTGGTGCTGAAAACGGTGTTCTGACCGTGATGTGTGGTGGCGATAGCGCCGCGTTTGACCGGGCGGCACCGTTGATGGATGCATTTGCACGGTCTCGGCGTTTGATGGGCGAATCTGGCTCAGGTCAGTTGACAAAAATGGTCAATCAGATCGCGATTGCTGGCCTGTTGCAGGGTTTGTCCGAGGCGTTGAATTTTGCCGGTAAGGCCGGTTTGAATGCGCCTGATGTAATTGATGTGATTTCCAAAGGTGCGGCTGGTTCGTGGCAAATGGAAAACCGCGGTGTAACAATGTCTGAAGACAAGTTTGAATTTGGCTTTGCCGTTGATTGGATGCGCAAGGATTTGGGCATTTGCATGGACGAGGCCAATAGAAATGGTGCGCGTCTGCCTGTTACTGCATTGGTCGATCAGTTTTATGGCGATGTGCAGGACATGGGTGGCGGTCGTTGGGATACTTCGTCGCTGATGCGGCGTTTGACCCGTACTTAGGCCCTTTTCGTGGCGCGCGGCATTCGATAGACGGATGGCAACCTAACAAAGGATACGTCCATGCAGCCTTTCGATCCCGCGCGCCCGATCAAAATTGCGCCGTCAATCCTCGCCGCTGATTTTGCAGCTTTGGGACAAGAAATCCGTGATGTAGAGGATAACGGCGCGGATTGGATCCATGTTGATGTGATGGATGGGCATTTTGTGCCTAACATCACAATGGGGCCACCAGTTTGTGCAGCCATTCGCCCGCATATCAAAACGGTTATGGACGTTCATCTGATGATCGCCCCTGCCGACCCTTATTTGGAGGCTTTTGCTAAGGCTGGCGCGGATGTGTTGACGATCCATGCTGAGGCTGGGCCGCATTTGCATCGGTCATTGCAGTTCATTCGCTCGCTTGGTTGTAAGGCTGGTGTCGCGTTGAACCCATCAACGCCAGAGAATGTAATAGAATATGTTCTGGATAGCATCGATCTGGTTTGTGTGATGACCGTCAATCCCGGATTTGGTGGGCAGAGCTTTATCCATAGTCAGGTTGAAAAGGTTCGCCGCCTGAGGGCGATGATTGGTGATCGGCCCATCCATATTGAGATTGATGGCGGCGTAACACCAGAGACCGCGCCGCTGGTTGCGGGCGCTGGTGCTGATGTTCTGGTTGCTGGTTCAGCAGTTTATAAGGGTGCTGATGCTGCGGAATATGGCCGGTTGATTGCGGGCATTCGTGCGGCGGGTGAAGGCGCGCGCTGAGGCGCGCACCACTTCCTATTAACGAACAATCTGGCTGTATTTAGCGCCTTCAAGGCTGGCACCAGCAAGCAGGCCGTCTTGGGCGAATACGATGGCGATAACCGGTGCAGTAACCGAGGTTGTTGATAGATTCAGCGAGATGCCGTCGCCCGGTACGGTGAATTCAGCATCTGCACCCAATTCCCAGCCTTCGGACCTGCGAAAATTCTCTAGCGCTTCGTCGGTCATAAAGAACACTGCGTGTGCGGTTTTCTGAACGCCTATCTGATAGCCGATGGAGGCTGCTGCAACGCTGTAGAATCCGTCAGTTACGCCGGCGACCTTTAGCGAACCTTCGCCATAGCTGCCGCCGATGATGAGGCCGCCCTTAATCACGCTCGGCATGATCAGGATGCCCTTGGCATGGGCGCTGAGTTCTTTTGCGCCGGGGACGGTGTCATGCATGATGCGCTCAGCACGTAAGACGTCTTGTTCAATCTCTTTCGCAGTGTCCGCGTTAGCGGCGCTGCCGGTGGCCAGTAATGCGGCACCTGCGATAAGGCTTAGACTTGCTCGTCTTCCGATATTGTTCATTTGCTATTCTCCGCCTGATATCCGTGTCATTCGCACGAATGCTGCCCTTTGGTGTTCGAACACAACTCGAAATGTTAGGAGCGCGATTGCATTTTTTAGCCAATGCTTTGCTCGCGTTTTCCAACGTCTCGTGTTTCTGCCTATGTTCAAGTTACCATAGTGATGCTTACAATATAGTGACGAAACGATCCGGTGCGAGGTCTAAGGGTATGTCTGTGCATGAAATCCACGAATCTGTGAATGTATTTGGCGAAAGATTGAAGCCTTGCTCCATGGATCCGATCACTGGTTTCTATCGAAATGGGTGTTGTGATACGTCAGGTCAGGATCATGGCTCTCATACAATCTGTGTTGTTTTGACCGAAAAGTTCTTGGCTTTTTCAAAGAGCGTCGGGAATGACCTGTCGACGCCGAGGCCAGAGCATGGATTTGCTGGATTGAAGCCGGGCGATCAGTGGTGCTTGTGTGCAAGTCGGTGGGCGCAGGCAATGGAGGCCGACGCAGCGCCGAAGGTGCGGTTATCTTCCACGCATAAGCGCGCTTTAGAGGTTGTGAGCATGGATGACCTGCGCGCGCATTCTGCTGATTTGAATTAACTACGACGTTGGGCCGCGCCATGTGAGCGTAAGGATGGTGGTGTCGTCGGTTGGGTCGTGACCTTGTTGATGGGCCAGCACCTCTGCCTCTAGCCGCGCCAGAATTTCGCTGGCACCGCCTGCCGCTGATTGCGAGACGATTTGCTCGGCCCGTTCTTGGCCGAATAGTGCACCTTCGGGTGTTTCGGCCTCTGTCACGCCATCGGTGAACATGGCGATGCTGTCGCCCGGTTGCATTTGGTAGGTGACGGTTTCGAAGGTTGCGTCCTCTATCCAGCCCAAGGGCGCGACAGAGGGGAGGTTGATTGTGTGATGCGTGCCATCAGCGCTGACAACGACGGGCGGCTCGCACCCAGCGGCGGCGAATTCTGCTTCGCCGGTTTTTGGGTCGATGCGCACCGCAACGAAGGTAACAAAGCCGCCTTTTTCCAACCGCCAGTCGCGGGGGGCCTGCCTGATGAATTCGCGGCTGATTTGGGTCAGTGCCTCACCAATCGGACCCGTCGTCCTGTCGGCAACGGCCCCGGATATGGATTTTGAGAGAGAGGTGACAAGGCTGGCCTCTAACCCCTTACCGGAAACATCGCCGACAACGCCGAATAGCCTGTTATCGCTCAGTTGGAAAAGCTCAAAGAAATCACCGCCAACTTCTTGCGAAGGCCGACAGATTTTTCCCGTTTCGATGCCAATGTCGGAAAAGTCAGCATCAAAGGGGAGAGAGCCGAGTTGGATTTCTCTTGCCGCGTTTATCCGTTCCCCGTCGCGGGCACCGCGAATTTCTTCGATCGCGAGGTCTCGCCTGATTGCCATGATCCGCCCGAATACGATGGGCGACCCGGCGATGAGAACTGCGAGCATGTAGAGCGATGGCCGGAACAGCATCTGTAGGTGCATGAACAGAATGTAACTGTTGATGAGTGGCCCGATGAGAAGGACCACGCCGAGCCCGGTTAAGATCGAGAGGTTGCTGATCCCAAACCGGAATATTGAACCCAAAGCGAGGGCAAAGCCAAAGTAGATGGCTAATTTATGGGCCCATTGATTTTCATCAAAGGCACGGTCGCCAAGCAGGTTGTCTGCTGCCAGTGCCTGAATGAGTACGCCCGGAGCGCCGGATTCAGTAGCTAGTGGTGTTGTGTGGCGGTCGATCTCTCCTATCCGGGTTAGGCCCAGAAACACGTGTTTGCCTGTCAGTCGCGCGCTTTGATCTGCCGCCTGATCCAGAATGTCATCGGCAGAAACGATGGCGGTTTCGGCCATTTCAGGCATAGCCCCGTAGTCCAGCCAAAAACTGAGGCGGTCGGTTAGAGGTGGACCGCTAAGAGATAGGTCAGTTTGGACAAGGGGTAGGCGATATGTGGACTGGAAAGGGCCAGCGGCAGCGGTGAATGCCTTCACATCCAATTGGACCCGTGGGCAGGTTTCGCCGGGGGATGCGCATGTTGTGATCGCGGCGACAGGCATGGCCTTGATAAAGTATTCTTTGACCGTTTGGCTCTCGTCGTCGAAATAGGGTTGGGCGACCAAGGCACGTGCGCGCCGGACAACACCGTCTGTATCCTGATCGCCAAGCGAGATGGCGTCGGCAGCTACGTTGTAGAATTCATTAAGAGGGTAGAGCAGGCATGGCACATAATAGGGGCGTGCCTCTGAGCCGTTAACCAAAGTGGGATCAGCGCATTGGGCCTGGGGCCAGCCCTCGTCGATCGTCGTGGGCCCACCGCCAGCCACGGCCAAAGTCGTTGGTACTAATGACAGTGCGCGGGCTAGGCGTGCATCAGGGCTTTCGCCTCGGCTTTCGATCACTGAACCTGCTTTCCCGCGAAACTTTCGGAACAGGCTGAGATCTGAATAGGGACCGGGTTCAGTGAGCAGGATATCGAGCGTTAGGGATGCTGGTTTGGCTTTTGCGACCTGTTCGACCAGTTCTGCCAGTTTGGAACGGTCCCATGGCCAGCGGCCGTGATCGCGAATTGCGGCCTTGTCTATGCCGACAACGACGACTTTGCCTGTTGGTTCGTCGGCCGGGGCCATTCTTTGCCAAAGGTCCAGCACCTGCATATCGAGCCGGTAGATGAGACCCGCGCCGGATTGAGTGTAGAGGGCGCTGAACATTAGCGCGCCACCTAGAAGGCCACTCAGGAACCGCCAAAAGAAGCCGACGGTGATGCCTGCGCCACCAAAGAGCCAGTAATCTAATCTCATCATCCGGAAGTATCTGATCATCGGATGGTCACGATAGATTTAGTTCTGTTGGGCCAGATGCCGGGCAACAACCCGAAACCATTGCCCTGAGATTTTTAGATCAAGCAGTCCCTTGTTGATCTGTGCCAGAACCTCTGTCGTGCGTTCGCCATTTTTGGGAGCGACGGCGTGGACTGTCCACAAAAGACTGAGGTTTGGAAGCTCTTCTACATCGGCGAAAAGGTTTTGATCTGACATAACCTCCTCGGCAGCGAAGATTTCTCCTGAAACAGCGTCGACCTTTTGCTCTGTCAGCAGATCAAAGCAGTCTTCGATTGTTTCAGGGCGTACGAGTTCGATCTTATCGCCGTGAAGGCCCTTTACCGACAGGTCCATTACAGGTTCGCCTGCTGGGCGACAAATTGTGCGGTCGATGAAATCGTCGAAAGTGGTGTTACGGCTTGAGAATTCGCCCTTTCGAACAAAGAAGCCGTTTACATATTCGTAAAATGGCTCCGAAAATTCGAAAGCCTCGCACATCCACGCGCTTTCAGGGGCGAGTTTGCGGAGGGCGGCGAGGTCATCGCAGCGGGGACGCAGCCAAGGGAAGCCAGCGTGGAATAGACCTTCAAGAAGTAGATCCCTGAGATGACTGTCGCGGTCATCGATAAAGACGATTTTGTAGTTTTCGGCGGCACCAGCCTTGTTCATCGTGAGACGCATCAACTCTGTCACCATTCCACCGCCACGCAATGAGCGGTCTGTGTACGGAGCCTGTCCATTAGCGGTCAAAAGGCGAATCGGACCATTGGAGGCTACTGGTGCAGGAGCGGGTGCAGGCGCTGGTGTTGGTTCGGTTTTCTCAACAATCACGGCACCAGGGCTAGCTGGTTCAGGTTGAGGTTCAGGTTCAGCAGTAACAATCGGTTCAGCCGCCGGCTCTGCTACTGGTTCTGCTTCCGCCGCTTCTGGCTCTGGCGTTGGTTCAGGCTCTACTTGTTCGGTCTCTGCTTGCTCCGGCTCTGGCTCCGGGGTCGGTTCCGGTTCTGGCGTTGGTTCCGGCTCTGGTTCTGTTTGAACGCGCGCAGCAAGAGCGGCGACATCTGGAATCAGATTACGCTCACCTTCGATACAGGGAATGATAATTGTTTCGCCTACGGGCAAGTTCGACGGACTTGTGATCGTGCCAAAATTACGCGTGAAAATTAGCTGGTAGTTAGCGAAGCCGTAGGCCGAGGCGGCAATCTCATGCAGGGATTCATTTGGTTGAATCACATATTCGACGTCACAGTCGGCGGCGAATGCCTGACCGGACCAAAACGTCGAAGCGCTGAACAGAGCGACCATACTGGTTTTACAAAAATTCATGGCCACCTCTTGAACACCAACCATGCGTGTTACACGCCCGCGAAAATGCTGCGGTGAGTGCATTATTACATCGTAATGTCAGCGGGTTGCAAATTTGTTTTAAACCTTTTTGCAAATAAGCGTCATGCCCTCGGTCGAGACGACTTCGACGTTTTCGCCTTTCGCTATCATTCCGGTGTTGGCGCGGGCGGCCCAGCGGGTGCCTCCAACTTCGATTTGGCCTGCTCCTTCGGTTAGGGCAGTTAGGACAACTCCATGTTTTTTAACCAAAGCTTCGGCCCGGCGGTTCAATGCAGGGTTCTCGCTGGCAGGGCTGCCCATGCGTGCCATGCCGAACCTGCCTGCGGCAGTGAATAGGATGCTGAGTGCTGCAAACCAGATGAGCTGCGATTGTCCATTCATGTCTGGAGAGAGCAATAGGAGTATGCCCACTGTCATTGCAGCGATTGCTAACCAGATTGCGAAATAGGCAAAAGTTAGCATTTCAACGATGAATAGAATCAATGCCGCTGCCATCCACCACCAAGGTGCTGCACCGTCTAAAATGGCGAACAATCCGCCATTCATGATTTACGGCCTTTGTTGAGTGCCTCTTTCGAAATCTCTGCAATACCAGCGACGGAACCGATTAGGCTTGCGGCCTCTAGCGGCATCATGATGGTTTTGCTGTTAGGGGAGGCAGCAACGTCACGCAGGGCTTCGGTGTACTTCTGGGCTACGAAATAGTTCACTGCCTGCACGTCACCTTCGGCAATGGCGGTTGAAACCATGGCTGTTGCCTTTGCCTCTGCCTGTGCGGCACGTTCGCGGGCCTCTGCATCGAGGAAGGCTGCTTCGCGGCGGCCTTCGGCCTCTCTGATTTGAGATTCCCTCACGCCTTCGGCTTTTAGAATTGCGGATTGTTTTTCACCTTCTGCGGTCAAAATCTCTGCGCGTTTCTCACGCTCTGCCTTCATTTGTTTGCCCATGGATTCGGTGATGTCGGCTGGGGGCGCGAGGTCTTTGATCTCTACACGCGTGACCTTTACGCCCCAAGGGTTGGAGGCAACGTCGATCACGTCGAGGAGCTTGCCGTTGATGGTATCGCGGTTCGACAACATCTCATCCAAATCCATCGCGCCGATGACGGTACGGATGTTGGTTTGGCTGAGGTTGTTCAGGGCGCGTTCCAAGTCGCGAACTTCATAAGAGGCGGCAGCGGCATCAATGACCTGAAAGAACGCGATGGCGTCAGCGGTGACAGATGCGTTGTCGCGGGTGATCACCTCTTGGCTGGCGATGTCCAACACGGTTTCCATCATATTCACTTTGTTGCCGACCTTATCGACCAGAGGGATCAGGAAACGCAGGCCCGGTTTCATTGTGTGGGTATAACGGCCAAAGCGTTCTACGGTCCATTCCTCGCCCTGAGGGACGGAACGCACAGCCCGGCTAATCGCGATTACCGCAAAGATCACAAAGGCAAGGACTACAATATTTTCGCCCAAGAAGTTTTCGTCTAACAGGCCCATTCGGTGCCTCCCCCTTTTTTCGTTAATCCTTTCTATATATGAGTTAAGGCGAAAATTTGAACCACTATAACGCCCGATTGCGGGGCTTATCGGAGGCTACATGTCCTGGAATGTTTATTTGAGCGGTGAAATCCACACCGATTGGCGTGAAGAAATCATGGCGGGTGCAAAAGCCCGTGGTTTGCCGGTTAGTTTTTCTGCGCCAGTAACGGATCATGGCGCTTCGGATGATTGTGGTGTGACGATCATGGGCGAGGAGCCGAATAAGTTTTGGCACGACAACAAAGGCGCGAAATTGAACGCCATTCGCACGCGGACCCTGATTGAAAAGGCCGATGTTGTGGTTGTGCGCTTTGGTGAGAAATACAAACAATGGAATGCTGCATTTGATGCGGGCATGGCGTCAGCTTTGGGTAAATCATTGATTGTGCTGCATGGCGTGGACCATCAGCATGCTTTGAAAGAAGTTGATGCCGCAGCGCTGGCGGTTGCGGAGCAGCCGGGGCAGGTTGTTGAGATTTTGGATTATGTGGTGAATGGGATTTTGCCGGGATAGTTTGGGAATAACCACCTATTGTCATCCCTGCGAAAGCGGGGAACTCATTCAAAAAGCGTGGAACTAAGGGTGGTCGTTTATTTGGGAGGTCCCGGCTCAAGGCCGGGATTACAGTGTTTAGGCGCTTATCCGCATTTTGAATGTCCGCATGATGGGCAGGTCATGCAGCCTTCTTTCATTTGCATGCCTCGTGTGCCGCATGCTGGGCAGGCCGGGCCGGTTGGGGTTTCACCTACTGCTATGGCTTCGGCGACAACTTCGGCCTGAGGGTCGGTTTTCAGGCCCAGACCTTCGCCCTCCAAGAAGCCTATCGCCACCATGTGCCGTTCGATGACCCCACCGATTGCGGCGAGAATTGAGGGGACATAGCGCCCCTTCATCCAAGCACCGCCGCGCGGGTCGAATACGGCTTTCAACTCCTCAACAACAAAGCTGACGTCACCGCCGCGCCGGAAAACGGCCGAGATCATGCGGGTGAGCGCGACGGTCCACGCGTAATGTTCCATGTTTTTGGAATTGATGAAAACCTCGAAAGGTCGTCGCCGGCTGGCAATCACTGCGTCATTCACTGTGATATAGATGGCATGTTCGCTTTCTGGCCATTTCAGTTTGTAGGTTGCGCCCTCCAGCATTTCGGCCCGTTCCAGCGGTTTTGACATGTATACCACTTCGCCGGTGATCGGGGTGGTGACGGGCGTTTCATCCTCTGCCACCGTTTCCACCTTTTCCTCAACCGACAGGACAGAGCCTGTGACTTCGTTGGGGCGATAGGTGGTGCAGCCCTTGCAGCCGGTTTCATAGGCTAGCGTGTAAACCTCTTTGAAATCCTCAAAGGAAATGTCGACCGGGCAGTTTATGGTTTTGGAAATGGAACTGTCGACATGTGCCTGTGCCGCCGCCTGCATGCGCACATGGTCAGTCGGGCTTAGCGTTTGGGCGTTGACGAAATGATCGGGCAGGGGCGTTTCACCCTTGAGCTGCCGCCACAGCGCCACTGCATAATCCTCTACCTCTTCTTCGGTGCGGGAGCCGTCGGGTTGCAGCACTTTGCGGGTATATGAATATGCAAATACCGGTTCGATCCCGGAAGATACATTGCCTGCCAGTAAGGAAATCGTACCAGTTGGAGCGATGGAAGTGAGGAGGGCGTTGCGCACGCCGTGTTTTGCGATCTCTGCCCGTACATCCTCATCCAGCGCCATGATGCCTTCGGTCGCAAGGTATTCATTGCGGTCAAAGAGCGGAAAAGCGCCTTTCTCGGCCGCCAATTTGGTTGAGGCGAGATAGGCGGCGCGATTAACGGCGCGAAGCCAGCGGGTTGTTACCTCGGCTGCATCGTCCGAACCATAGCGTAGACCAATCATTAATAGAGCGTCGGCAAGACCCGTGACGCCGAGGCCGATACGGCGCTTGGCTTGCGCCTCTGCCCGTTGCGCCTCTAGCGGAAATTTTGAGGCATCGACCACATTGTCCATCATGCGAACGGCGCTGGCGACGAGTTTGTCCAGGGCATC
This sequence comes from Pikeienuella sp., assembly GCA_049600095.1. Classification (GTDB taxonomy): domain Bacteria; phylum Pseudomonadota; class Alphaproteobacteria; order Rhodobacterales; family Rhodobacteraceae; genus Pikeienuella. Next base: position 23,541 of record JBMYPG010000020.1, read on the forward strand.
TTCGTCCAATTCCGCATCAGTCTCAAACGGGCGGGCAATCAGTGTGGCGAGGTTGATGGAGCCGAGCAGGCATGCGCCGTAAGGGGGCAGGGGTTGTTCACCGCAGGGATTGGTGGCGCTGATCGTTTCGCAATAATTCAGCGGGTTTCGCTGGTGAATGCGGTCGATAAAAATCACACCTGGTTCGGCTGCGTCATAGGTCGCGCGCATGATCCGGTCCCATAATTCGCGGGCGCGGACGGTTTTGAAGGTCTCGCCATTAAAGACCAGATCCCAAGGGCCATCATCCTTTACCGCTGCCATGAATGGGTCGGTTGCCAGAACGGACAGATTGAACATACGGAGGCGGGCTGGGTCGCGCTTTGCCTCAATGAAATTTTCGATGTCGGGGTGATCGCAACGCATGGTTGCCATCATCGCGCCACGCCTGCTGCCCGCCGACATGATCGTGCGGCACATCGAATCCCACACATCCATAAACGAAAGCGGCCCGGATGCATCGGCACCAACGCCTTTGACCGGTGCGCCCTGCGGTCGGAGCGTTGAGAAATCATAGCCGATTCCGCCGCCTTGCTGCATGGTAAGCGCAGCTTCTTTTAGCATATCAAAGATGCCGCCCATCGTGTCGGGCACGGTGCCCATGACGAAGCAGTTGAACAGGGTCACGTCGCGTTCTGCGCCAGCACCGGCAATGATTCGGCCAGCGGGGAGGAATTTGAACCCTTCCAATGCCTCATAAAACGGTTTTTCCCATGCATTTGGGTCAGCTTCGACAGAAGCGAGAGAGCTTGCGATTCTTGCCCAAGTGTCTTTTATAGTGGCGTCAACGGGCGTTCCCTCTGGCGTTTTCAGCCGGTATTTCATATCCCAGATTTGTTCTGCGATGGGGGCTGAAAATGCGCTCATGACGGGGACTCGACTGCTTGTGTTTGGGGTCGAACATAATAAGAACTTTAAGGCGTCACTGCAATGGCCAAGCTGCATTTGCTGAAACTCTGTGTTGGGGTCGAAAGCCCGGAGGAGTTGGCTGTTTGGCAAGCGCGCCGCATGGCCGCAGGGATGAAAGCACCGAACCACACCACGCGTATGTGGCCCCGTCGAGCGGCGGAATTGTTGGATGGTGGCTCGCTGTATTGGGTCATGAAAGGGCGGATCGCCAGCCGTCAGAGGATTACTTCGCTGGACGAAGTGATTGATGAAGAGGGCATTCGTCGCTGTAAGATCGTGATGTCACCAGAACTGATCCGCGTTGCATCAACGCCCAAACGTGCCTTTCAGGGGTGGCGTTATTTGACGGCGGAGGATGCGCCGCGTGATTTGGGGCTGGTGTCGGAAACGGCGACGGATTTGCCTGCTGAACTGAGCGAAGAATTGGCGCGGATTGGTGTAATTTAATCATTGCTGGCTGGTTAAACTGGCGGTGAAGGTTGACCTTGCTTGTGCCTCCACGCATCTAGTGTGGAACGGAGGATGCGATGACTTTGGGTGAACAATTCAGATGGTGGGGTGCTGGGCTAATCGTCCTAGTGCTGTTGCTTGTAATGTTGTCGGACGTGCTGACCCCGTTTCTGATGGGCGCTGCCATTGCCTATTTTACTGACCCGCTGGCTGATCGGCTGGAAAAGCGTGGATTATCGCGGGTGCTTTCCACTGTATTGATAACGGCAGTAGCGGTTTTGGTAGCGGTTGCGGCTGTGATGATCCTAATCCCATTGGTCAGTAAGCAGGTTGTGTTGATGGTAGAGGCGTTGCCTGAATATGCGGCATCAGCCAAAGCATTTGCCGAAAACCATGTTTTGCCATGGTTGGGAGAGACCGAATTTGGCGACAATATCCTGTCCGAAGGCCTGTCCAGATTCCAAACTCAGGTGCAAGATGTGTCCTCGCGATTATTGCAGGGCGCTTGGTCATTGTCCTTGGCTGGTTTTGAGCTGATCTCCTTGGCCCTGATCACCCCGGTTGTTGCATTCTATCTGCTGCTGGATTGGGACAAGATGGTGGCGCGGATTGATGATCTGCTGCCCCGTGATCATATCGGTGTTATTCGCAAGCTGGCTATGGATGCGAACACAGTTCTGGCCGGTTTTGTGCGTGGTCAGTTAACGGTTTGCATGATCCTAGGCGTTTTTTATGCTATGGCGCTGATGTTGGCTGGCCTGCCGTTTGGTCTGCTGATTGGCCTGTTTGCAGGTGTCATTTCATTTATTCCCTTTGTCGGTTCCATCCTGGGTGGGTTGCTATCGGTTGGGGTCGCGGCTTATCATTTCTGGGATAGTGACCCGGTTTTAATCGGAGTCGTGGCCGTCATTTTTGCCATTGGACAAGTGGTAGAGGGGAATTTCCTGTCGCCTAAGCTGGTTGGTGGCAGTGTTGGGTTGCATCCTGTTTGGTTGATGTTTGCCCTGTCAGCTTTTGGTGCCTTGTTTGGTTTTGCTGGCCTGTTGGTTGCTGTGCCGATTGCCGCCGTGATTGGTGTTTTCCTGCGGTTTTCATTGGATCAGTACAAGGCCAGCCGATTGTATCGTGGTTTAGGTGATCAGGACTAAGCTTGATGCCAGACCATGAACTGCCTGAACAATTGCTGATGGATGTGGCGACACCGCCCCGCCCAGCGCGGGGGCGTGATGCGTTTCATGTATCCGGGTCTAATGCGATGGCTCTTGCCCTGGTTGATGGCTGGCGGGATTGGCCGAATGGGCAATTTGCTCTGCATGGCCCGGCCGGGGCGGGGAAAACCCATCTGGCGCATGTGTGGATGGATATGTCGGATGCTGAGAAAATTCATGCAGAGAACCTGACAGCCGATGATGCGCCGGCCTTAGCCGCGATCGGTGCAGTGGTTATCGAAGGTGGCGATCAGGTCGCGGGGCGGGCCAAGGCGGAAACGGCCTTGTTCCATATGCTCAATCTGGCGCGGGCAGAGGGTTGCGCGGTTTTGTTGACGGGGCGCACACCGCCCGCGCGATGGCCTGTGGAGTTGCCAGATCTTGCCTCTCGCTTGTCGGCTGTGCCTGCTGCGGAGTTAGAAGAACCTGATGAGGCGTTAATGACTGCGCTGTTAACTAAGCAGTTTGCTGATCGTCAATTGAAGGTCGGGCAGGATGTCATTGGGTTCCTGGCGCTCAGGCTGCCTCGGGTCGCTACTGAAATCGCGGCGGTGGTTGAAACGTTGGATAAATCGGCGCTTGCTGAAAACCGCCGCATAACTGTTCCTTTTGTGAAGGCGATTACGGGTCTATAGTCGGTTTTGGCCCTTAATCGATTGCGGCCATTCCAAACCAGACTGAATGCGGAGACCTGAATGCGCGCTGATTTTCTAAACCTTGGGCCGGAACCTTTCGCGCCAGCGCGTTTGCAAGAGTTTGATGTTGAGGGGCCAAAGCGGTTTTTTAACCGAGAGCTGTCTTGGTTGGCATTCAACTGGCGGGTTTTGGAAGAAGCGGAGAACAAGAGCCACCCATTGATGGAGCGGGTTCGGTTCCTTTCAATCTCGGGCAATAACCTTGATGAGTTTTATATGGTGCGCGTTGCTGGCCTGCGCTCGCTTTCCCGTGCTGGTGTTATGAAGCCAAGCATTGATGGGCTGACACCTGCTGAGCAGGTGAACCTGATTGAACAAGATGCGCGCCGTCTTATGGCCGAGCAAGATCGGATTTGGGATGATCTGAGCGTTGAGTTGGCGAATGAGGGTGTGAAACTGGTTGGTGCCGATGATCTGGATGATGCTGATCTGGATATGTTGGAGATACGGTTTCTGGATCAAGTGTTTCCTATTCTGACGCCATTGGCTGTAGACCCGGCGCACCCGTTCCCATTCATTCAAAATCAGGGCCACGCTTTGGCGTTGCAATTGCGTCGGGTGCATGACGGCGATCTGATGAATGCGCTGTTGCCTGTGCCAAGTCAGGCCGGGCGTTATCAGCGGCTGGAGGATCGTGATGGGGTGGAGCGGTTTATTCCGCTTGAGACATTGCTGGTCATGTATATGCCGATGATTTTTCCCGGTTATGAGGCCATAGGGCGCTGCGAATTCCGCGTTTTGCGCGATAGCGACCTAGAGGTTGAGGAAGAAGCGGAGGATCTGGTCCGTGAGTTTGAGACCGCGCTGAAACGCAGGCGCCGGGGGCAGGCTGTTCGGGTGCAGATTAACGATGATGCACCGGATGCACTGCGCGCCTTAGTGGTTGAAGGCATGCAGGTTGTGGAGGCTGATCTGGTGCCGGTGCGCGGTGTCATTGGTGTTTCTGACCTATCTCAGCTTACCGAGTCTGACCGTTTGGATTTGAAATGGACCCGCTATCGTCCCCGTATGCCAGAGCGGGTGCGGGACCATGAAGGCGATGTTTTCAGCGCTATTCGCCAAAAGGATATGTTGCTGCATCATCCCTATGAAAGTTTTGAAATCGTTGTGAGATTTTTGCAGCAGGCGGCGCGTGATCCTGATGTATTGGCGATCAAACAAACGCTTTACCGGACATCGCGCGATAGCCCGATTGTGCGAGCCCTGTGTGCAGCGGCCGAAGAGGGAAAATCAGTCACTGCTTTGGTCGAATTGAAGGCCCGTTTTGATGAGGAGGCCAACATCCGGTTGGCTCGTCAAATGGAGCGAGCTGGTGTGCAGGTTGTATTTGGTTTTGTTGAGATGAAAACCCACGCCAAGATCAGCTCTGTTGTGCGACGGGAGGGGGAAAGGTTAACCACCTATACTCATTTTGGGACTGGCAACTATCACCCGATAACGGCCAATTTTTACACTGACTTGTCATTGTTTACCTGTGATCCGGCTTTGGGGCGTGATGCGACGCGGGTGTTCAATTTCATCACCGGATACGCCCAGCCGCGCGCGATGGAGGCGATCGCATTGTCGCCCTTAACACTGAAAAGCACCATCATCGATAACTTGAAGACTGAAGCCGGTTTTGCGCGGGAAGGCAAAGAGGCTCAGGTGTGGATTAAGTGCAATTCGGTCAATGAACCTGAGGTTATTGATGCGCTTTATGAAGCCAGTCAGGCTGGCGTAAAGATCAACATGATTGTTCGCGGGATTTGCGGGCTGCGCCCCGGTATTCCGGGGTTATCTGAAAACATTCGTGTTAAATCGATTGTTGGACGGTTTTTAGAACATTCGCGGGTGTTGGCGTTTTCCGGTGGAGAGCCAATGGGTGGGGCGAGTAGCAAGGTCTATATCTCCTCGGCTGATTTGATGGGGCGAAACCTGAATCGGCGAGTGGAATCATTGGTTGAAATCAGGAACCCGACTGTGAAGGACCAGATTGTCGAGCAGATTTTAGCTGCGAACCTGGCAGATGAAGCGCATAGCTGGATTTTAGGGCCTGATGGACATTATGAGCGGCCGGAAGTCGCGGCTGATAGTAACGCGTTCGATTGCCATGAATTCTTTATGGAAAACCCGTCATTATCTGGCCGGGGCAGGGCTGGTGTTGGTGATGTGCCAAGCCTCCGCCGAACAAACCTTAGTGCTGCCCGATAGCGTGTCATATTCGGCACCATTTGGCGTTGACCGTAATGATCTGCCTGCTATCTACATAAACCAAGTGCCCTAATGATATGGACAGCCGCCGCGTGTCATTATCTGAAAAACTAGTGAAGTCAGTCGTGCCAGTCGATCAGT
>JBMYPG010000021.1:0-28842 GCA_049600095.1 Pikeienuella sp.
GCGCCCACAGGCCAGCGGCGTTGACGACATGTTCAGCATGAATCGTGCCTTTTTCGGTAACAACGTCCCACCCTTCGGCCGTCTGGTTTGTTTCCAAAACCGGATTGTGTAGCACAATTTCTGCGCCCGCCATTCGGGCGGCCTTGGCATAGGCATGGGTGGTGCCTGATGGATCCAAATGACCATCAAGCGGATCATACAGCCCGCCGATTACGCCCACGGTGTTGGTGATGGGCGACAGCTTGCGAATTTCTTCTGGCGTAACAATCTCAGTATGCAGGCCCATGTAACGGTGCTTGGCGCGTTCAGCTTTCAGAAAATCCATCCGCTCCGGGGTGTCTGCAAGCGTGACCCCACCAACATGGTGCAATCCGCAAGACATGCCGGTCAGTTCTTCCAACTCCCGATACAAACGAATGGTATACCCCTGAAGGGCCGCCATATTCGTGTCGGCATTTAGCGTATGAAATCCACCAGCCGCGTGCCATGTGGAACCAGAGGTCAACTCAGACCGCTCCACCAGCATGACATCGGTCCAGCCGAGCTTTGTGAGGTGGTATAATACCGAGCACCCGACGACACCGCCGCCAATCACAACCACTCGTGCATGAGATCTCATAATTCGCTCCTCGATTTGGCCATTTGCATGCTTCAGCCATGTGTCAGGTCGAATTAGGGGGCAAAGCAACCCCTAAAGCGGCAATTTTGGGCGGTTTTGGGTCTTTGCACCTGTTGCGTGCGCGACTCGAGAAGGTTAAACAATGGTAAAAGAATTAGGGGAAAAACAGTGAGCAGGCTTCTAAAAGGCACAACAGGCCGTATCGGTTTGTTCGTCGGCGCACATGTTGCGCTATTTGCAGTAATGTTTGCGCTATCAGGCGCTTAAGTTAGAATCATGGGTGTAACCGGTATGAATATCCGGTTGCTGACAGAAAACCTTGCCTCAGACATGGTCTGGCTGGCGGAGTGGGGGTTTTCTGCTTGGATCGAACATGGCGACACACGCATTCTGTTCGATACCGGCTATTCCGATGTTTTCATCCATAATGCAGCCCTCGCTGGCATTGACTTGAACGACGCGGATTTCGTCGCTCTTTCGCATTTCCATCGGGATCATACGCGTGGCTTGCTTAGCCGCCCGTTTAAAACCCGGAAGCAGCTTTTGCTGCATCCCCGTGTGTTGACGGCACGGCTAAACAGCAATAACCCAGCGACCGAAGCTGATTACACCAAACTACATCAGGTACTGCCCGCTGACTTTGACCTCCGATCACTGACCGAGGCTACAGAGTTTGCTCCCGGTGCGTTCTTTTTGGGGGAGGTCCCGCGCGTCACATCATTTGAAAAGGGTGCGTTCTTTGATGATCCAATGCCCGATGACACAGCGCTGGCCTTCCAGACAGACAAGGGCGCTGTTGTGGTGTCGGGGTGCAGTCACGCCGGAATCTGCAACATTTGCGAGCATGCCAAGACTGTAACCGGGCAGCCACTTCACGCCGTCATCGGCGGATTTCACTTGTTGAAAAACGAAGGCCCGCCAGTCAATGAAACCATCGCTTACTTCAAAGCAGAAAACCCACGGGTGCTCGCACCTGTCCACTGCATTGACTTTGATATTCAGGCGCGGCTGCAAACAGAATTCGGCTACCGCCGCCCCGGCGCAGGTTCGCTGATCGAAATATAGCGGTTTACAGCATCAAAGCTTCACATACTGAAATTCGCCACACCATCGCCCTTATCGGCGATAAACTGCGGATAACAGCTTAGGAGACGATTATGCGGTTTATGATTCTTGGACTGATGCTTGTATTGGCCGTATCGGGCCGCGCATCCGCGTTCTGCGGGTTCTATGTGGCCAAGGCAGACGGGGACTTGTTCAACCAAGCTTCCAAAGTCGTCTATATGCGCGACAAGGACCGGTCGGTTATCACTATGGTATCCGACTACAAGGGTGCGCCATCCGAATTCGCCATGATCGTGCCAACGCCTTACGTTCTGGAAGAAAGCCAAATCCACGTCACAACAAATGCATTGGTAAACCATCTCGACGCGTATACGGCTCCGCGTCTGGTTGAATATTTCGACGATGACCCATGTTCCCCGCAAATCATGTATTCGATGCGTGCGGTTCAAGAGGACAGCGGCATACCGCAAAGCGGCGACAAGTCCCTCGGCGTTACGGTCGAGGCACGATATACCGTCGGCGAATATGACATTCTGATGTTGGGTGCAGAGCAATCAGATGGTCTAGCCAAATGGCTGACCCAAAACGGTTATAAAATCCCAGACGGGGCCGAACGCGCGCTAGAACAATATATCAAGGCGGGCATGAAGTTCTTCGTCGCCAAAGTCAATTTGGCGGAACATGATCAAATCGGTGGCGGCTTCCTGCGCCCGCTGCAGATCGCATTCGAAAGCCCGCATTTCATGCTGCCCATCCGACTGGGCATGGTGAACGCCAGCGGGCCACAAGACCTGTTGCTGTATACCCTCACCCGCAAGGGCCGCGTTGAAACTGTGAATTACCGCACCGTGAAAATGCCAACGGATTTCGAGGTGCCACTGTTCGCTGCCGATGAATTCGATGACATTTATCGCGCCGGTTTTGACGCGGTGATCAAACGCGAGGGCGGCTCTGGTGTCGTCATGGAATATGCATGGGATATGAACTGGTGCGACCCCTGCGCCGCTGACCCGCTCAGTCAGGAACAATTGGTTGAACTAGGTGCCTATTGGCTGGCAAATGGCCGAAATGGCGGGCAGCAAAATGGAGGCTTGCAACGCATCGCACCGGGTGGCCTCGCCCGTGATGTATTCGTCACCCGCCTGCACGCCCGTTATGATGACGAAAGCTTTCCCGAGGATCTGATGTTGCGCGTCACAGAAGACCGCGAAAACTTCCAAGGCCGCTATATCATGCGCCACCCGTGGACAAGTGATGCACAGTGCGAAGCGGCAGACGAATACTTCGCCTCTCTGCCAGATCAGTTCGAGGCACAGGCCCAAAACCTCGCTAAATTTACCCGCTGGCCAATTGGTGAGATCAGGGAAAAGATGAAAGCAACAGGGCAGGATGCATCGGCCCCACGACCAGAACCTCGCCCGTGGTGGGAAAAGATATGGCCCAAAGATTGAGATAAATAATACAAACTTTGTAATTTGCCGTACAATGGGGCCGTTCACAGAAGGATCGCACCATGCACGTTTCATTGACAGAGCGGTTAGAGGACTACGTTCGTGAGAAGGTCGCCTCCGGCCTCTATAACAATGCATCAGAGGTTATTCGCGAAGCCTTGCGATCACAAATCGCAGCGGAAACCAGCGACGCAGAAAAACTGCAACGCCTGCGCGAGGCCATCGACGTTGGGTGGCGGCAAGCGGATGAGGGGCTATGTAAGCCCTTGGATATGCAGGAAATTCACGGCGCCTTGGACGGTGAGCTAAAGAAAAGTGCATGAACTGACAATCGCGCCGAAAGCGCGAGAAGACCTGTTGCAGATTGGCCGGTATACTCAACAAACTTGGGGCGTTACCCAAAGGCTGCGTTATCTTGATACGATAGATACCGCATTTCGTGCCATTGCCAACAATCCCACGCTTGGCCAGAATCGTAGCGCACTACGCCCCAATCTTCTTTCATGGCCATGTCAAAGTCACCTGATCTTTTTCCGCGTTGGCAACGGGAAAATTGAAATTCTCCGCATCCTGCAGCAGCGGATGGATTTCAGTGGGCAGTTTTAGCTTTACCTGCTTTGCATCCCATCCCAATCTGCTAAGCGGAGCAGGGCGGGGGCAGGCCATGACGCAGGACATCGGTACAGCAATACGCAGCTATCGCGCCATCGTTTTGGCTTTGGCGCTCGGTTATTGGATATATCGCTTCTTCGACACTAATCTTGATGCTTTCGGCTGGCAGTTCCGTTTTCTCACTATCTGGGGCATGACCGCCAACCTGCTGGTTGCCATCGCAATGATGCGGCTTTCACTGGGTCTGACCGAAAAACGGCATGAAACTTTTGTCAGCGTCTCTGCAGTTCTCGGTATGATGGTCGTTTACCTATATTGGCAGCTCTATTTCATAGACCCAAAATTGGTTAGCGGAGACGGCGGCCCATCGGTTTGGCATCAGGAATACTATTTCCACTTGGTCGGACCATTATTGATGTGGATTGATGCCTTTCTGATCTTAGGCGTATTCACACGCATCCTGCGAGTTTTGACTGGTTTGCTGGTGCTGATCGCTGCCTATGTTTTGTGGATCGAAATCGGTGTTGGCCCCATGAACGATGCGCCAGTCGGCAGCGTCACAAGCGGTATGCCCTATCCATTCCTGAACGACATGGATTTGGGTGCGCGCATGATGTTCTACGCCCAGACTTGTGGAACAGGGCTGCTGTTTATGTGTCTTGGTTGGGGTCTGTCGGCTCTTCTTCGTCGGACACGCCGCTAAAAAACGCGACTGCGGTAATCAGCCAGAACAACGCACCGCGCGAATGACTGGATATGCTGCCTTCGCCCCGGAACAGGATCAAATCAACGATCTCCTCGCCCCCCGCCGGCGGCCACCCGACGACCGCCTGCATTGGCAGGTCATCAAAGATCATCACGTAATAGATGTAATAGACCTGCGGCGATAACCAGACAAATACCCAGAATAGAAATATGGCCGTTACCACTGTCCAGATTTGATAGGGAAAAAATTTGGCAAGGCGATGGGTGGCCATAATCATGAGAACCATCAAAGCGATAGAAAGTATCACTAGCCCAGTGCCACCCAGAAACCCGAGGTGAAAGAATGTGTCGCCTTCGTACATGTCTACTCTGCTGCCTTGATCCCGATGAAGCCGCCAGATTGGCGTGCCCAGAATGCCGCGTAAAGGCCATCTTTGGCCAAAAGCTCCGCATGGCTACCCATTTCCACTACCCGGCCAGCTTCCATCACCACAATACGGTCCATTTGGGCAATGGTGCTTAGCCGATGAGCGACCGCAATCACGGTTTTGCCCTGCATCAAAGTCGCTAGGCTATCCTGAATGGCTGCCTCCACTTCACTGTCCAACGCTGATGTCGCTTCATCCAGCGCCAGCACCGGGGCATCTTTTAAAATCGCTCGCGCCAATGCGATACGCTGGCGTTGCCCGCCGCTCAGTTTAACGCCGCGCTCACCCAGATAGGCGTCATAACCACGCCGGCCCTTCAGATCGACAAGATCGAGGATGAACTCATGGGCCTCTGCCTGTTTGGCAGCTTCGATAACCTCTGCTTCAGTCGCATCCGGCCGCCCATAAATTATGTTGTCGCGGGCGGATCGGTTGAACATGGCCGTTTCCTGCCGAACCATCGAAACCTGTCGACGTAAATCGTCTTGCTTCACATCCCTAATATCAAAGCCATCCAAGGTAATCGTGCCAGATTCAACATCATAAAGGCGCAGCAACAACGCCAGCGCGGTTGATTTCCCAGCCCCTGATTGTCCAACCAGCGCAACTTTTTCACCCGGTTTGATATGCAAATCAAAACTACTCAGCCCGCCGCCTTCTCGCTTGCCATAATGATAATCGACGGCGTTAAATGACACCTCACCTCGGCAGGTCGCAATCGCCTTTGCCCCGTCCCGGTCCACCAACTCATGCGATGGGCTCAGCGCCCGCATGCCGTCCTCCGCCTCGCCCAGATGAGAGAATATCATCATCGAAACAAAGCTGATCCAGCCGGACATTTGCGCAATACGCGTGGAAAGGACACCAGCAACCGCAATGTCCCCCGCGCTTGCCAATCCCAATTGCCACAACCAAATGGCACCACCCAGCATGGCAACCGGCAACGCCCCGGCAAGGGTCATCACCATGACGCGGAAAAAGCCAACGATGACGCCAAATTCAATGGCATGAGCGCGAAATTCAGTCACCGCTGCCTTGGCTCCAGCCTCCTCGTGCTCAGACCGCGCGAACAGCTTAACAGTCGCAATATTGGTGAACGCATCCACCACCTGACCGGTCAGCCCGGCTCGAGCCTCAGCCCGTGAAGCGGCGCGTTTTCGGATGTGGGGCAGAAACCAGCGTACCAAAAACACATAGCTGATCAGCCATACGGTCAATACAACCGCCAGCCGCCAATCAACCCCACCCAATGCCAATGCCGCTCCAATGATGGTCGCCAGCGCAAAGGTGATGGCGTTGACCATCTCCACTACAATCTCGGTGACAGAACCGGCTGCCTGCAAATGTTTCTGCGCCAACCGGCCGGCGTAATCATCATCAAAGAACCGAAGGGACTGCCCCAAGGTGTGGCGCCCCAACCGCATAACAACCTGAGAGAACAGATTGGGCGCTAATCCAATTGACGTAATCGCAGCGCCTAAGGCCAACAGGATTGGGCGGATGATCAAAAAGAACGCCACCACGGCCAGCAGCAGCGGCCAATGCGCTTCGAAATATCCCTCTCGCCCATGGGCAAGCGCGCCATCAATGATCCAGCCAATGAACAACGCTGCACCGGATTCCGCTGCACCGGCCAGAAAACCAACGCCACCACCAATCAACACAGCAGCAACAGCTCCTTTCAGCGACCAGCGTAGAAAGGGCCATATCCGATTGGGGGGCGGCCCGTCTGCCGCATCAAACGGCGAAATCATTTCACTGAACATCTGTTTCATGGCGCTAACCAATCACAGCTAACATCTGCCCGCCATGGCTGACGGGCAGGAAAGAAATAGAAATCCAGACTGTGTTATTGATGCCAGATTAGCGTATTCAAACTAGCGGGACCAAATTACGGGAAACCAATCCTCACGCAGTTTCTGCCCCGCAACCATGTCATGCCCGGGATAGGGGGGAGACGTCCGGCCAGGCCGCTCAACATAGCGCGCATCATCGCCAACTAACCGCAACGAAAACGCCCGCCGCCGCGCCGCTGCATTATTGCCCCGTGCGCCATGTAAGGTCTTGTAGTTAAACGCAACCGCATCGCCCGGTTCCATTTCCCATTCCAAAACTTTCATACCCTCAGCATCTGGATCGGGGATTGCCATATAAGCATCATCATCAGCGTAAAAACTGTCTTCCTTCAGCCATTTCACCGGCAACACAGGCTTTTCCCACCGGTGAGAGCCTGCAACGCAGCGCAACGTAGCATCGGTGACGGCATCAACCGGCGACCAGAAACTCACCGTCTGCTCACCCTCAACAAAGTAATAGGGCGCATCCTGATGCCATGGGGTTGGCTTTGATGTGCCGGGTTCCTTAACCAAAACATGGTCATGGAACAGCTGAGCAGATTGTGAACGCATAAGGGCGGCTGCAACCCGTCCTGCTTCAGATTCATATATCACCTGCTTTAAGGCTGGCAGTCTTTGCCAGTTGCAGTAATCATCAAAAAAACGCCCGCCTTCGCCCGCTTGCAGGTTTTCGGCAGCATAGGTCCCCGGCTCCGTCATGTTTACTTCGATACCTTTGCGGATCGTATCAACATGGTCGGCGAACAGGCCCTTGATCAACACGGCACCATCCCGCTGATAAGCGTCGATGTGGTCTTGCGTGATTAGCGGATGGGTCATGATTTCCTCCTTTGTGATGAGCATTTGATAGGGTGGTAAATTAATAGAAGCAAATAATAGTTATCTAATATAGTTATAGCTTCATGTTATATATCACGCTCCGACAAATGGAATATGTGGTCGCCGTGGCAGAGGCTGGCAGCCTATCCAGCGCAGCTGAGGCGCTGCACATTTCCCAACCCTCGCTTTCCGTTGCCCTCAATCAGGTAGAGGCACTGTCAAAACGGCGTCTGTTTATCCGACGCAAAGGCGCCCCCATTATCATCACCAAAGATGGCGCAGCCTTTGTTGAGGAAGCCACGAACCTGCTGGCCAGCGCCGCCCGCCTGCAAGACCCCAGCCAATCACGAACGCACAGAATAACCCTCGGCTGCTTCAATGACCTGGCCCCCCGCTATTTGGCCCACGCCATGCAGCAGATGACCAGCTTAGAAGTTACACCCGCGGTTTCTGCTTTCGAGCCGCTGGCAAAAGGTTTGATTGAGGGCCGGATTGATCTGGCCATCACATATGACCTCGGCCTTGATGCACGGTTTGAACGCCATGAGCTTACTACCGTTGCCCCACATACCTTCATCGCCGCCAATCACCCATTGGCGGGTGAAAGCCAAGTCACCCTCGCTCAACTAGAGGGTCAACCATTGATCTTGTTTGATGAGGGGCTATCAACCCATCACATGATGCGCCTGTTCCAAAGCAAAGGTCTCAGGCCAAAGATCGCGCACCGGGTCAAAACGCTGGAAGTAATGCGAAGCCTTAGCGCTCAGGGGTTTGGGGTAGGGATTAGCTATACTGCACCACCCAGCAAGGTCAGCTATGATGGTACGCCATTGGCAACTGTCAAAATCAACGATCCAGAGGCAAACGAAGCGATCATCTTGGCACGCATGCCCTATGAGCCACCATCGCTAGAGCTTGCCCAAGCGATCATTGGCATAAAGGCAATGTTTTAACGCTCCGCCGATCTATCGCGGCAAACGCAACCGCGCTTTAAGCCCACCCAAACGTTCACTGTCATGCAGGCTCAACTCACCACCGTGACTGCGCGCTATATCCAGTGCAATTGACAGGCCCAAACCCACACCGCCGCCGCGATCCTGATTGCGTGCTTCATCCAACCGTTCAAACGGGCGGAAAGCGGCCTCTCGTTCATCTTCTGGTATGCCGGGGCCGTTGTCTTCTATACTGAACTCAACAAATTTGCGGGTAACGCGCGCGGTCAGGTCTATCCGGTCGCCAAATTCCATCGCATTGCCGGCGAGGTTGGCCAACGCCCGTTTAACTGCCATTGCCCGCATATGCGCTGTCGGGTCTTCGGGCGTATCCAATGAACCAAGGACCGCAATTTTGGCACCCCGCCGTCGCGCATCCGAGGCGACCTCTTCGGCTAGTGCGATTGGGTCGACATCGGTCATGTCCTCACCCTTTTCACCGCGAGCAAAGGCGAGGAATTCTTCCAGCATCCGCTCCATCTCATCGACATCACGGGCCAGTTCGGCATGCTCCGGCGTGTCGTCGGCCACTGCCAATGCCAATTTCATCCGGGTCAATGGTGTGCGCAGGTCATGGCTAACCCCAGACAACATCTTAGTTCGCTGCTCAATCTGACGTTCCAACCGCGCCTTCATATCCAAAAACGCGGCCCCGGCCCGCCGCACCTCATCAGCGCCCCGTGGCCGGAATGGGCGATCACGTCCCTTACCAAAATCATCGGCCGCGGCGGCAAGTTGTTTGATTGGCTGAACCTGTTTGCGCATGAAAAACACCGCCACAACCATCAATGCAGCAGCAGTCGCAAACATAAAGACCAACAATACCTCGGGATTAGAGGCGATCATGCGATTACGGGGAATCAGCGCGCGCAAAACGCCACGAGATGTCTGGATGCGCGCCTCAATAATGTTCTCGAACGAAACCAGATCCAGCGCCAGCGGGCGCTCAACATCCTGTTTGAATGTCTCAGCAACCGCGCCGCCTGCAACATCATAGAAATCGCGAATGGCTGCTGGCTCAACAATCTCACCCTCAACCAACCCAAGCCTCATGCCCAATGGCTCAGCCAGTTCATCCAGTCGGGCATGAACGATCTCAATCTCTTCTGTAGCCTCAACGAAACCGACAGCAAAGTTAATTTCACGCGCAACGGCGGTGGCCATCTGGGCGGTCACGCCCTCATAATGGCGTTGAATAAAGACATAAGTTACAACGGCCTGCAAAGTTACAACGGGTACTAACAAGATCATTAGTGACCGGCCGAACAGACTGCGCGGAATGTACTTTCTGAAGAACATGCTCATCCTCTGGACATTCCCCTACTATAGGCCGCAAATTATGGTCCGAGCATGATGTGCGCAAGCAGGGACAGGCAATGAACAACCCATTCAACACAAATCCACATGTCGAATACGGCAAACCTGTGCGGCTGGCGCCACAGGTTCAGCGGATTACCGCACCAAACGCCTCGCCGATGACATTTACCGGAACGCAAACCTATCTGGTTGGCGACCAAGACCTGACCGTTATTGACCCCGGCCCCGCTGATGAGGCGCACGTAAAATCGATTGTGGATGCGGTGCAGACTGGTCAGCGCATTCGTACAATTTTGGTCACACATACCCATGTAGACCATTCACCAGCTGCCCGGATGTTGCAAAAACTAACCAGCGCCCCAGTTCTGGCCTTTGGCCCTCACGGTAAGGGCGTTAGTGAGCAGATGCAGTCATTCGCTGCTGATAGTGGCCTACTTGGTGGCGGCGAAGGTGCTGATCGCGATTTCAAACCAACTGCGGAATTGGCCGATGGCGATGTGATCAGATCAGGCAATATTACCTTCAAGGCGATCCATACGCCCGGCCACCTTAGCAATCACCTGTGCTATTCCATAAAAGACGCAGCCATTTTCACTGGCGATATGATCATGGGGTGGGCAACCAGCATGGTGTCTCCACCCGATGGCGACATGACCGATTTTATGGCTTCGCTTGAAAAACTAAAGAATATCGGAGGTGGGATATTTTACCCCGGTCACGGCCATCCCATTACCGACCCGGCAGGCATGATCGAATGGCAGATCAAACATCGGTATGAACGCGAAACGGCAATTATCCGTGCGCTACAAACAGGGCCAAAATCGCCATCGCAGATAACTGAGCTTGTCTACACGGACATCTCAGCCAAACTTTATCCGGCAGCGAAACGAAATGTGCTGGCGCACTTATTGGGGCTAGTCGGGCAGGGCCGCGCAGAGGTTGATGGAAAAATCAGCCACCGCGCGACGTTCAATTTGACTGCTCAATCTTAACCAGCAGGCGTCATAATCCCCAATGGCGCTCCGCCACCGTCAATGATCATGGCAATTCGCCCAACATTGGGAATGTCGAAAGGTTCTTGCAGAATTGATGGGGCCGCTTTGGCCACGGCATCCACATCGCTGACCGCAACATAAGTGGTCCACATCGGTTGTTCTGGCGCACCGGGTGGCGGTGGCATGATGCCAGCAACTGGCGTGTCGCCCACGCTGGCAATGTAATATGTCCCACCTTCAGCCATCGGCATTTCTGAGTAGGTCCATCCAAACTGCGCCGCCGCCCAATCGCGCGCGGCTTGTGTATTTGGGGTCGAAAGCTCCGACCAGTGAATTTTTCCGTGGTGTTCTGGCATGTTTGTCTCCTCTCGACGAATCTGAACATATCATGAACGTGAGGGATTCGCCCTGACAATTTCTGTCAGCAGCCAGAGTGTGGTGACTTCGAATCCCCTAGGCAGGACAAGCCTTGTAGAAAGGCTGGTTTCTCAGGGTGATGCGTGTGGGCCTTTACGCTTGGCAGGATCCTTCGCAGTTGGTCTGAACGGCGTAAAATCTCCAAGCAAAATAACGAGATGAGGATCGAACAGGCGTTTCGTGAGGCAGAAGGCAAATTTACGCTATTGACATAGTACGATATGGGACAATATATAGTCCCATATCGAACGAAAGGAAGCCTGAGATGAAACCGACAAGACGTAAATTTCTAACTGTATTAGGCGGCGGTGTTGTTGTGGCTGCCGGCGCTGCTGGCGGTTTTGCCGCTACCCGTCGTCCGGGAAAGGCGCTCGCGCCATGGGATGATGCCGGAATATATGAGGAGCCTCGTCGCCGTGCGCTAAGCTACGCACTGCTCGCTCCCAACCCCCACAACCGCCAGCCATGGGTCGTGGACCTGCCCGGCACTGAGCAGATTGTCATCTGGCGCGACAAGGCAAAAAACCTGCCCCACACCGACCCCTATGACCGCCAACTGACCATCGGCATGGGCTGTTTTCTGGAACTGCTGACCATCGCCGCATCGCAAACCGGCCATGGTATAAAGATGGACCTGTTCCCCGAAGGCGACGACGGTCCCATCGCGAATGTTCGAATGATCGCAGGCGTAAAACCCGATCCATTGTTCGCTCATGTCACGATTCGCCGGACCTGTCGCGAAGCCTACGCACCAGATCAACTAACCGACCAACAATCGACAACTCTGTCCGAAAGCGCCGTAATTGTAAGGGACGAAACCACAGTTGGCGCCCTGCGCAACATGACGTGGGAGGCATTTCAGATAGAGCTGGCAACCGACAGCACATGGCGAGAGAGCGTAGACCTGACGCGGATTGGTAAAGCGGAAATTAACGCCGCGCCTGATGGCCTATCGATTGGTGGCCCAATTATGGAGGCATTGTCACTAACCGGCCTCTTGTCGCGCGAAGCGATGTTGGACCGGTCATCTGTGTCTTACCAGCAGGCATTATCGATGTATGAGGGGGTTCTCTACGCCACCCCAGCCTATGCCGTGATCACCACAAATGGTAACAGCCGTCTGGATCAGATCGACGCCGGGCGTCGTTGGATGCGTCTGGCTCTATCAGTCACAGGGCAGGGCCTTAGCCTGCATCCCGTGTCGCAAGCCTTGCAGGAATACCCGGAAATGGCAGAGAAATACGCGCAAGCGCATCAAATGCTGGCAGCGCCGGGTGAAACGGTGCAAATGTTGGGCAGAGTGGGCCACGGCCCGAAAACACCGCCCGCACCACGCTGGCCATTAGAAAGCAAGTTACGGCATGTCGGCTGATCAGCCTAAACCCTCTAACCAACTCCCCGGTGGCATGCCGCTGGGGGAATTGGCTGGCGCATTCGCATTGTTCACAGAGGTTGGGATCATCAGCCAACTGAACCGAGCGGCAGTCGAAACGGCTTTGCCGCCCGGCCTACTGATGCCGCATTTTTCAGTGTTGAACCATTTGGTCAGGCTGGGTGATGGGCAAACACCGCTGGCGATCGCCCGCGCCATGCAAACACCAAAAACCTCCATGACCCATACTTTGGTGGGGTTAGAGGCGAAGGGCCTTGTTGAAATGCGCCGCAATCCTGACGATGGGCGGAGCAAGCAAGTCTGGATCACCGAGGCAGGAAAGGCCCTGCGGCTGACAACCGTCGGTAAGTTAGCCCCCGGAATGGCAGGTTTTTTAAATGCATTCCCCGCCAGCGACTTAACACGGCTGGCAGGTGAACTATCAGAAATCCGAAAATGGCTAGATAACGCCCGAGGTTAGATGGGCGCTAAGTTGTAGTCAGGCGCAGGGGCAATAGCCCCTATGCCCTTGTTCGTTCCGGTATCAAACCGCGTGGGAAGAACCTTAGTGCCAGCAACAGGATTGCCCCCATCAGGATCATCCTCATATGCGGCGCAGCTTCCAACAGGTGCAGCCTGATAGCGTTGTCCTCTCCCAACCCAGAGGTCAGCATGCTCATGAACCACAGCCCCGCAGGCTCCGCTTCAATCCACACAAACCAGATCAGGAACCCGCCAAACACGCTGCCCCAGTTATTGCCAGACCCACCAACGATCACCATCACCCAGATCAGAAAGGTAAACCTTAGTGGCTGATAGGATGCAGGCGTAAACTGTCCGTCCAAAGTGGTCAGCATCGCACCAGCGATCCCGATGACGACGGACCCAAGCACGAACACCTGCAAATGCCGCCCGGTCACATCCTTGCCCATGGCCTCTGCTGCATCTTCGTTATCGCGAATGGCTCGCATCATACGGCCCCACGGGCTGTTCAATGCCATCTGAGACAGCCACATGATCGCAAACAACACCAATGCGAACAGCGCTGCATAGCATAGCTTCACAAACAGCGAAGAAGCCTCAACCGCCGTCAGGCCCAGCGTATCAGCCCAACCGAGGAACCATTCGGCCTGCTGCAAGTCCACTTCATAAGGAACCGGGCGGGGCAGACCGTTCACGTTCTTTACGCCCCGCGTAAGCCAATCCTCATTCTTCATCATCGCAACGATGATCTCAGAAATACCAAGTGTAGCAATCGCCAGATAATCGCTGCGCAAACCAAGTGCGATCTTGGCCACGACATAAGCTGCCGCCGCCGCAAGCAGACCACCAACCAGCCAGCCAAAGACAATCGGCAGGCCCAACCCACCAAGGTTCCCGGCCAAGGCTGGGTTGATCGCCTCAATAG
The DNA here is from genome assembly GCA_049600095.1 of Pikeienuella sp. Lineage (GTDB taxonomy): Bacteria > Pseudomonadota > Alphaproteobacteria > Rhodobacterales > Rhodobacteraceae > Pikeienuella. The sequence continues at coordinate 14,057 of JBMYPG010000021.1, forward strand.
CGTCCGTTGCTGGGTCAAATGCGCTGCGGGCGAGATAGTAACCAATGGCCACCGCTGCGACGGTCGCCAATGTGCGCGCACGCCCAACCGGCATTTTACCTCGGATCAGGAAAATGACGGCAACAGTGCCGATTACCGCAACCAGCGCCAGCGCAATGCCAGCGCCGCCAGCGGCCCAGCCTTCGTGGATCATCGGCATGGATACCAGCATGGCACCAACACCGCCCAAGGCGGCAAAACCCATGACACCAACATTGAACAACCCGGCATACCCCCACTGGATGTTCACACCCAGCGCCATGATGGCAGAGATGAGGCACAGGTTCACAAGGCCAAGTGCAACTGACCAGCTTTGCCCAAAACCAACCGCGACCAGCGCAGCGGCCATGATACCGAATAGAATTGCGGGATGGATATTCATATCACTTTCCCCCGGAACAGGCCCGTTGGGCGGATCAGCAGCACCACCACAAGGATGATGAACGAAACGGCGAATTTATATTCGACCGACAATAGTTGAACCAAACTTTCCGGTGCCCACGCCTCGGGCGCCAAATAGGTCAGGAACTTTTTATAGGCGTAGGTGATTGTCACCTCAGAAAACGCGACAACAAATCCACCGGCGATGGCACCCACCGGTTGCCCTATCCCGCCCACAATGGCTGCGGCGAACATAGGTAGCAACAACTGCATATAGGTGAATGGTTTGAATGATTTATCGAGGCCATACAGCACGCCTGCCACGGTGGCCAAGGCAGCAACCAGCAACCAGCAGACCATGACCACGCGGTCGGGGTTTACACCAGACAGCAGCGCCAAATCCTCATTATCAGAATAGGCACGCATCGCTTTACCTGTACGGGTTTTCTGCAAAAACCAGAACAGCGCGGCAACGACGATAATGGCAACAACAACGGTGATACCCTGCGTGACCTTGATCGACAGCCCCTCATTCAGGCCCGTGGCCTGCTTAAACTCGCGGGCCTTAACGATAAACCGCGCGCCATCAGCAAAACGTTGATCATTCGGCCCGATGATAAACCGCACCAGCCCGTTCATCACGAACATCACGCCAACCGAGACAATCACATAGACCACCGGGGCGGATTTTTGTTCTCGATAAAACCGATAGATATAGCGATCAGTCAGCAACAGGATTGCCGCCGCTACCGCGATACCAGCGGGTAAAGCCAACAGCGCGGTGGGCAAGGGGCCAAGGTTCACACCCATCCCCTGCAAACCCCAAGTGGCAAAAATCGTCCCCATGGCACCAAAGGCCATGGTGTCGCCGTGGGCAAAGTTTGAGAAGCGCAGCACGCTATAAACCAAGGTAATCCCCAGCGCGCCAAGCGCCAACTGGCTGCCATAAGCGCTGGCGGGGATAATGACGTAATTGGCCAAAACGACCAAAGCATTGAGGATGTCGGTCATATTCCTCAGCCCCCCAGGAAACTACGGCGCACATCGGGGTTGGCCAGCAGGGCCTCTCCGGTGTCGGTGTATCGGTTTTCGCCGGTGACAAGGACAAAGCCCTTATCGGCGATGTTCAATGCCTGTCGGGCGTTCTGTTCCACCATCAAAATGGCGATGCCGGTCTTGCGGATTTCCAGAATACGGTCGAACAATTCATCCATCACAATCGGGCTAACCCCGGCGGTGGGTTCGTCCAGCATCAACACGGTTGGTTTGGTCATCAGCGCTCGCCCCACAGCAACCTGCTGACGTTGACCGCCAGACAGCTCACCCGCGTGCTGCGCCTGTTTTTCCGCCAGAATGGGGAACAGCTCAAACACCTGATCCATCGTCTGGCTTATGTCGTCTTCGCGCAGATAAGCACCCATCTCCAGGTTTTCGCGCACTGTCATGCCCGTAAAGACGTTGTGCGTCTGGGGGACAAAGGCCATTCCCTCCGGCACACGGTCCTGCGGCTTCAGCGCGGTAATATCCTTACCACCCAACCGCACTTGGCCTTCGCGCAGCGGCAACATACCAAACACGGCTTTCATGGCGGTGGATTTACCCGCACCATTCGGCCCGACAATCACGGCGATCTCACCTTTATCAACAGATATGGTACAGGACCGCAGAATATCCGCCCCGCCATATCCGCCAGTCATGGCATCGCCGATCAGGAAAGGTTCAGCCATCATTCGGCTCCCATCAGTCGAAACTGCGATAACGCAGCCTCGTGTAGTTCATTCAGTTTCGCTGGGTCGATTGGTGCCTGACCAGAGGTCACGAACGAATAACCCTGATCGCCATCAATCAAAAACGTCAGGCGGGTGCGGTTACCCTCTCCCCACTCCTCGATCGAGAATTCATATTCCAATGTTGATAGGCCAAAGCGTTCGCCATCAGAGTTCACCACATCCGAATATTGTTCTTTCTGATACTCACGGGCAAAGGTTGCGGCGTGTTCGCGCAGCATAACCTCACTGGTATTCACTTCATTCACACCCTTAATCGGGCGCAGGCGATACATATGATAAAACCCCTCGCGGGTTTCATTACCAGTGAACAGAACCCCATCCTTCATGTAGTGGTCAAAGCTCCAATCACCTCGACCACAAAATTCGGCATTTTCTCCGACGGAGTAGCAAGAACTCTCGGCAATTGCGGTTGAGCCAAAGGCCAGCGCGGCGAGCAGCAAGGGAATTGATTTACGCATTACGCCGGTTCCTTATTTTTCAAACCAGTACCGAGATACGCCTCAATCACACGCTCGTCCGATTTCACCTCTTCTGCCGTGCCTTCAGTCAGCACTTGCCCCTCGGCCATGACGATTACCGGGTCGCAAAGACGAGTTATAAAATCCATGTCATGCTCGATCATACAGAACGTATAGCCACGTTCCTTGTTCAGCCGGATAATCGCGTCGCCGATGGTGTTCAGTAGGGTGCGGTTCACGCCCGCGCCGACCTCATCCAGAAACACGATCTTGGCGTCCACCATCATGGTGCGGCCCAGTTCCAACAGCTTTTTCTGCCCGCCAGACAGATTGCCAGCCTTCTCATCGGCAACATGAGTGATGTTCAAAAACTCGATAACTTCGTCGGCTTTCCGGCGCACTTCGCGTTCTTCGGCGGCAACCTGGCCGGTCTTGAACCACGCCGCCAGTAACCCTTCGCCAGATTGATTGCCGGGAACCATCATCAGGTTTTCGCGCACCGTAAGCGTCGAAAACTCATGCGCAATCTGGAACGTCCGCAGCAACCCCTTGCCAAACAGGTCATGCGGCTTGGTGCCGGTGATATCTTCACCATCCAGATACACCCGGCCAGAGGTTGGCGTATAATGCCCGGCGACCACATTGAACAAAGTGGTCTTGCCCGCCCCATTCGGCCCGATCAGCCCGGTAATGGACCCCTCGGCAATTTCAAGCGTGGCACCATTTACGGCGCGCAGGCCGCCAAAGTGCATATGTAGGTCTTCGACGCGGATCATATCCCGGCCCCTTGTACGAACAGCGTTTACATCTCGCTATGTATCGCTTTGGACAGTGGAGCAATTGTGCTCTGCACCGCTGACCAAAATGATGCTTTAGAGCGTGTCGCGACTAACCTGATTCAGATATTCACTTGACCCGATGAGGCAGCGTTTACAGCGTACAACGCGTTCATCGGGCCAAGTGAATACGATTTGGTGCGACACGTTCTAAGTGACACGTTTGTAAAAGCAAACAGCCCGAAGCATGGCTCCGGGCTGTCTGTATTCATCCGTCGAAAATTACCGGTACCCGGCAGTTTCCATTTTGCCACCTTTGACGATGACTTCGCGATAGTTACCAGCGCTTTCACCAACACCGATCAGCTCAACAGCAGATGCGCCAACGTAATCAATTTCACCACCATCGGCGAGGATTTTCAGGCCTTTGGCCAACTCACCCGGGTAGATTGGTGTACCCGGAGCGTTCGCAACGTCCATCATTTTACCCTGAAGATCGGCAGAGGCAGTTGAACCAGCAGCCTGCATGGCCAGCATGATCAACGCAGCGGCGTCATAGCTTTCAGCAGTGAACGGGCCAACATTGATACCGGCAGCACCCATAACGTCGCCAAATTTGGCAGCACCCGGGCTGTCGGTGCCAGGGATCGTGCCCCATGAACCGTTTAGGTCAGCGCCAAGCGCGTCGGTCAGGCTGTCACCGATCATGCCGTCTGGCAGAACGAATGTATCAAATGCGCCAGTGTCCAAAGACGCCTGAATGACACCTTTACCACCCTGATCGACATAACCAGCAACGATCAGAACATCACCGCCGGCAGATGCAAGCGCACCAACTTCGGCAGAATAGTCTGCTTTGCCGTCTTCATGCGGCGCGGCGAGCGTAATTTTACCGCCAGCAGCTTCAAAGTTGGACTGAATGCTGTCGGCCAGACCTTTACCATAGTCGTTGTTGGTAAAGCTGATGGCAGCAGATTTAACGCCTTTTTCGCCCAGAATTTCTGCAATCACCTGACCCTGACGGGCATCTGATGGCGCAGTACGGAAAAATAGGCCGTTGTCTTCGATTGCTGACAGCGCTGGTGAAGTCGCTGATGGTGAAACCATCACTACGCCATTCGCCATAGCAACGTTCTGAAGGATCGCGGTTGTAACGCCTGAACAGTCGGCACCAACAATCGCAGCAACGCCGTCAGATGTGATCAGACGCTCAGCAGCGGCAGATGCGGCAGCGGCATCGATACAGGTGCTGTCACCGCGTACTGAGGTTGGCGCTTTGCCACCCAACAATGCGCCGCTATCAGCGACCTCTTTCATCGCCAGCTCTGCGCCAGCGGCCATGTCTGGTGTCAAAGATTCAATTGGACCAGTAAAGCCCATGATGACGCCGATTTTTACTGCGTGACCATCAGCAGAGGCGACACCCGCCAATGCAAATGTCGCCGCTGCGGCGGCAATAAGTGTTTTTTTCATATTTATCTCCCGTTGGCCTTAGCCAGATGCATATTGCAGGTATGTCCCGCAATCTGGCAGCGATTAAAGGCTTCGCTTGCTGGAATTTGCAAGGCGATAAGTTGAAAAAACCTCTATCAATGCTGATTTATTCGGCTGATTTCAGCCTTAACCTTGCCGCCGTCAACCCGTTAAGGGTCATGGCCTCTGGTGCTGCAACTGTAGCAGTAACGCCGATTGCGAATATCGCCTTTTGATATAGGTGGCCAAGTTGAGAATCTCCAACCAAGGTAATGTTCGCTTGATCTATTTCAGCGGCGGCAAGTTCCGACCCAATTAATGCCCCGGAAAGGGCTGCACGGCTGACAGATGATTTCTCGTTTACCAAAAGACTGCGAGCACGAACTCCGAATAGTTGAGATGTCACCTCAATCGGGTTCCGAAACGCGGAAATCACACTATCGCAAAATGCGCCATCTTCCCAACCCGCTTTACCTGTGCTTCCAACCGAATGCCGCAGAACGGAACGTTCAGATAGAAGAGCAAACAGCTCGCCTGTCATAAAGGTACTGAATGTTGTGACCTGACCTGCCGTTACTCGCGCCCATTTTGAATGCGTGCCGGGCAGGCAAATCAGCCCATCATAATCGGGCTGATCAGCCAACAGACCCGCAATTTGGGTTTCTTCGCCGCGCATCACATCCGCCGGTTCATATTGGCAAAGGCCAGGGATAATGCTCACCTGAATGCGAGGGTCTGTTGTTGATGGCGAAACACAAGCCGCCGCATCCATCGGAGGGCAGGGCGTCGCCGAATAAGCAGCCTCCACCCACCCCTGACGTGCCCCGACCATGCCACAGGCAACCACCTTGGTAACGGTGTCAGGCGACAGCCAACCGCCAATCAACGCCATCAAAGCAGGCTCAAACTCCTGTTGCGTCAGCCCACCCATGCCCTGATCAGACTCGGCTTTCCGTAGTACATCGCCAGCATCAGTCATCGCCCAGGCCCGCAACCGCGTGGTGCCCCAATCGACTGCAATCCAATCAGCATAGCGCATCGAAATTCCTAACTGTGGCCAAGCGAGGCACAGGCCGCGCGTTCTTATGTTCAGTTCGAATTTATCAGCAGTTACAACCGTGAATGCAACCGGCAGCGATACTCAATCCCTGTCTCAGTCGCAGGTGAACAAACTCGCCCGATTTCGGCTGTAATACTTTGCAGCCATCATCGGTTGCTACATCCAACAGAATTGGCTAATAGCGCCTCCCTCCTACGATTAGCGTCTGCTCAAGGATACGAAAATGACCTCGGACATTCTTGCCATCGACTTCGGAACCTCTAACTCGGCCGCCGCAATAATCGAAAACAACCGCCCCCGCCGTCTGACGATTGAAGGCGGCGAAGACACCTTGCCAACGGCTGTATTCTTCCCCACCAAAAAGCCGGGAATGCAGATCGGCATGGCAGCCGCAAGTGCACTGATCACCGGTCAGGACGGGCGATACCTGCGTGCATTGAAAAGCGTTCTGGGCAATCCCCTGCTGCACGAATCCCGAATGCTCGGTGGCAAGCGCCGTCCTCTGGCCGATATAGTCTCCGCTTTTCTGGCTGAAGTGAAACAACGGGCAGAGCAGCTTACCGGCCAACAATACAACCGCGCCCTGTCCGGTCGCCCGGTTCGCTTTCATTCTGCCGACGCAACGCGTGATGCAAAGGCAGAGGATGACCTGAGGGCCTGCTACCTCGCCGCTGGTTTCAAAGACGTCGCCTTTATGTATGAACCAGAGGCCGCAGCGCTGGCGAACCATACATCCGAGGATGATGGGCAACTTGGCCTAATCGTCGACATCGGCGGCGGTACGTCAGATTTCTCCGTCTTTCGGTCCGAGCAGGGAAAGCTATCCATTCTGGCCAGCCACGGTATCCGGCTCGGCGGTACCAACTTTGACCAAGCCATATCTGTGTCCCACGTCATGCCCCACCTCGGCATGGGCGGTGAACTCCGCAGAGAGTTTGGGCGTGGCTTGCAACCAATTCCTAAGGCGATCTTCACCGATCTCGCGACATGGGCAAAAATCCCGTTCCTCTACAATCATGAAACCCGCCGCATGGTTGCCGAAATGGTAAAGCTGGCGGTAACACCCACTCAACTTGAGCGTCTGGAAACGGTCTTGGAAATTGAACTGGGCCACCAACTCGCTTTTGCGGTGGAAAGGGGAAAAATCGCGGCGAACTCTGGCGAAACTGACGCTCAGATAGACATGAGCCTGATCGAGCAGGGCCTATCTGCCGCGATAGATGAGACATCATTGAACGAAGCCTTGCTCCGCTATCGTAGCGATTTGAAATGCGCAGCAGAGGAGACTTTGAAACTTGCGGGCGTTGAACTAACGGCCATCAACTCTGTCGTGCTCGTTGGTGGTTCCAGCCTCATGCGGATGATTACGTCCGAAATGGCGGCTCTTTGTCCCGAAGCTCAGTTGAAACAAGCCGAGGCATTTACCGCTGTTGTCGATGGGCTGGCTTTGGCCACGCCGTCAGCATTTTAAAATACTGACAGCGGGGAACCAAGATTGGTGTTATCCACCAACATAGATCTCGTCTTTCGGGCGATAGAAAACCTTTTGATTGTGCAAACGACCAAGCAGGTCATGCACCATCCGGGCTTTTTCGCTGTCCTCGGCTCGAACAGTAGCAGCAGGTTTGCTGCTGAGTTTCTTGCGCAGCGCAGTTTCAATCAAATCCACGTCGTCCAGTGACAGGTGAAAATTTGTATTGTGCTTAACCATAATCATACCTCGCATTTTGTTTCGTATCGGAAACTATTTTAGCTGAGCGGATCGTGGTGGTCCAATTTTAAAACCTATACATTCCAATACTTTAATATGTTTTTTTGGTACGCACGCGGATACAATCCATTGAATCTATTGAATAAAAAATAGAACGATAAGTGATTCGGAATAAAAGGAGGGGCCAAAACCCCTCATTCTGACCTCGTCAGGGGGTCTACCTCTCAAGCAGGATATTAAACCGATCTCTGATCGCGGTATCTGCCGTAGCAGACAGGTAATCCGGCTTATGGCTCGCCAAAATCTCACGCGCTTTGGCATTGGCGGCAACGCGCATATCGGGTGCTCCGCTTTCCTCCCACACTGTCGGTGCATCGCGGTTGGCCAGAGGCGGGTAGAAGTAATCGCGTTGCATCGCTGCGATGGTATGGTCTGCCCCAAGGAAATGCCCAACACCCAAAGCAGCGGTCTTGATCGCCTCAAAACCCAGCGTTTCGTCGTTCACCTCAAATCCACGGATCATGCGATGCGCGTGGCCCAGCATTTCATTGTCCATGACAAAGGCTTCAAAGCTAACGCCCAACAGGCTGGCCATCATACCAGCACTTTCATAAACCATATTCGCCCCGGCCAACCCACAAGCAACCGAAGACATTGCCTTCTCCATCGCCATCTGCGCATCGGGGGCCTTGGCATCAGCCATGGAACTGGCCACGCCAGTTGGCAGCCCCAAATGATTGCCGATCTGCGCTGCCGCCGCATTCATGATCGAAATCTCTCCACCACCACCACAGAACGCACCGGTTCGCAGGTCGATGACAAAAGGCCAGTTGGAAAAGATCATCGGATAGCCGGGCGAAAACACGTTGACCATGACCAATGCGGCCAATGTTTCTGCCGTCGTATGGGCCAACATTCCCGCCGGGGTCGCGGGGGCGGTCGCTCCAGACTGCGCCGCAATAATCGCGTTAATCGGCATGCCACGACGAATGGCAGCCAATGTCACATCAACCGCGTCTTCTCCGTACCGTAGCGGAGAAATGACCGGTGAAATGTGAACCTTACAGAAGGGCCGCTCACGGAACTTACCCTCTCCGCCCAGCGCCAAATCGAACATATCAACAATGGGGTCGACATGTTCACCAACCGTAATGCTGGTGCCAACCGGCTTGGTTGTCCCGGCCAACAATGCATAGACAGTGTTCAGGTCAAGATCGCGAATATCCGGCAGATCAGTCGCCACACAACAGCGGGTAAACCAACTGATATTCTCCAGCTTATCCGCCAGCCGGGTGAAATCATACAGGTCTTGCAGGGTCGATGGGCGATACAGCCCGGTATCCAAATCTTGTGTCTGAACCGCCGCACCACCGGTGCCATAATAAACCCGATCTCCGCCAATCTCAAAATCATGGGCGTTGTCGCGACCATAGAACGTGAACGACTTCGCAGCACCGTCAATGATCCCCTCGATCATCGTTCGGCTGAACATCAACCGCCCCTCTGCGCTCAACGCGGCACCAGCCGCCAAAGCAGCTTCCTCCAAAACTGGGGGGACTTCGGCCATGCCAATCTCTGCCAGAATGCGATAGGCGGTATTCAGAACCGCCTCCAATTCAGCAGGCGAAAGGGGCTGATATGCCCCACCCCGCGCGCCCGGTGGGGCAGGGTTAACCGGCGGGCCAGCAGCCCGCATCGCCTTGCGTGCGTTACGACCGCCCGCGCGTTTTCTTTGTACATCAGCCATAGCCGGACCATGGGCGCGCAGATCGAAATCTAGCAAGCATAGAATTTTGTTTCGAATAAACCGAATTTAAGATTAATGTTTTTGATGAGCACGAATCCAAACCTGTCGTTCCGCGCGGTCGAAGTCTTCGTCGCGGTGGTAGAGCAAGGCTCCGTCACCGGCGCTGCAAAACGATTGGGGGCCAGTCCCTCCACTGTTTCGCAACAACTCGCCAATCTGGAAACCAGCCTCGGCGCGCGCCTAATTGAACGATCGGCCCGAACATTCATGCTGACTACAGCAGGTGAGATTTTCCTGCCCCGTGCACTAAAGCTGTTGGATGATGTATCAGGCGCCCGTGCCGCGCTGTCCGAAGGGGCCTCCGCCCCCGCAATGATGCTGCGCATCGCGGTGATAGAGGACCTCGACAGGGCTGTAACACCCTATTGGCTAACCCATCTGTCGCCCGCCTTGGGCGCATGCACTTTTGCGGTGCGTGGCGGGGCCAGCCACGAAAACCACTCCGCCTTGGCTGACCGAACGGCAGACCTGATCGTGGCTGTAGATGCGTGGGAGGCACCAGATTGGGTCGAAGCACACCCGCTACTGCGTGATCCCTATATCCTCGTGACTGCGCCAGACATCCCGGATGATGCTAATCTGACGACGATCATGAAGCGCCCGATGGTTCGATACTCGCGTGAACAATACATGTCGCGCCAGATAGAGGCACAATTGCGCAGGGTAGGCGCAGCCCCAGCGCGGGGGATGGAGCTAAGCTCCAGCATCGGTGTTCTTGCGACCGTCACGGCAAGCGGCGGTTGGGCCATCACCACGGCGCTGGCGTATTTAGGTGCCTCCGTGTCCGGTGACCAGTTAAAAGCCAGACCTGCACCTCTGCCTTCATTCTCCAGAACCATATCCCTATACGCCCGACGCAATGCACTGTCCGACTTACCGGGCATATGCGCAGCCAACCTGAGGGATTCTTTGACGCGCACCTCTCTGGCCGACGCTCAACAACGTCTGCCGTTTATTCAGGATACCTTGGCAGTTTTGGGCTGAGCGTTGCGATCAGCCGATTCCCCAGACAATTGTTGGATCGGAAATGGGCAAAGCAAAGTAAGTCTCTCTACGTGTTTACAACGCCTATGCCGTTAGCCGACCTTCAAGGGCATCGTGGATTGCCTTTGTCCCCAAGTGCAGACCAATTTCATAACGGCCAAACAGAAAATCGGTATTGGCTCCAGAATTAAGGTTTTTCTGGATGTTTTCACCAATCTCAAAATCTTCGTTAAACACTGTGCGGATTACCTCATAATTCCGCTCCCAATAGCGTTCAGCCTTTTCAGATTTTGGTGGTTCAGGGATCAACATCATGCATCTGAAAACGCAGGTATCAACGCCGGTTGGAATAATCGTATGCACATAGACATGGTCGGTCATCACCTGCACGTAATTGCAGGGAAAGATGTAATTCTGAGTCATGAAATACGGCCGGTGGACCCATTCTTCGGGTGCCTTGTCTTTCAACTCTACCACAGTTGGTAACGGTACCGAATGGCGTACGTGCGGATACTTATCTAACCAAGAGCTTTGATTGTCGAGGTAAGCAGAGCAGGCCGTGTGTTCGTGAGCGCCGCAGAAATGATAAGATTCCTGAAACCCTTCTAACGCCAAATGCCAGTTCATCTTCCGGTCAAGTGACCAAGCACGGAATACTGTGTGTTTGTCCAACCCCAAACTGCTCAGTTGTTCTTCCATGGGGGCAACCCAAGCATCAATATCTAGCGGCTCGTCACTGACCGATGGACGAACCCAAATCAGGCCGAAACGCTCAAATGCAGGCAGTTCGACCAAACCGAGTGTTTTTTTGTCGATGTCGCCGAACCCGGAAGCATCTGGCAGGCCACGCAGGTTGCCGTTCAGATCATATGTCCATTTGTGGTAAGGGCAGGAAAAGGTTTTTGCCTTGCCACACTCCGCGTCAGCCAAACGTGCACCTCGGTGACGGCAAACATTCATAAATGCTTTTACGATACCGTCGTTGTTCCGTGTAATTAGTATCGCTAGGCCAAGGTCATCATGGGTAAAATATGACCCCGGTTCAGGCAATTGTTCCGCATGGCCCATAATGACCGGAAACTTGCGGAATAGGGTTTCAACCTCACGCGCAAGATTGTCAGGGTCAGTATATGTTGTAACAGGATTGCGCATAAGTTCGGGCTGCATGTCGGTGGTACCATCATTGCAATGCTGCAAAATGGTTTCGATTATCCCGGTTTCTTCTGCACTAATGCCCATGTCATATGCCTTTTCTTTCTGATGCGCCGCCAATCACCGCAAGTATCTGCTACCTTGGCTTTGTTCTGCAACAGCTTGCCGATATTCGCTCAATAGTGACCTTACCGCATCGGCAACGGTCTCTGGCTCGGTAATTTTGCCCACTCCATGACCAGCGCTCCACACATGTTTCCACGCTTTGGTGCCAGCATGCATGTCGCCCGAAAAATCGAGACTGGCTGCTTGCTTCATATCGTCAATAGGAATGCCCGCTGCCTCGATACTGGCCCGCATCCAATTCCCAAGCGCACCGGTAATGGCGCGTGAGGCAATCAGATCCTCCATACTGCTTTGCCACACCATTTCACGATAGGCCCTCGGTATCATCGTCTCCTCAGTCGCAAGAAACCGCGTACCCAGATAGGCGAAATCTGCGCCGAGATTTTCAACAGCACGGATTGCGCGACCCGTCCCGATAGCGCCGCCTACAATCAATGGCCCGTTGAAAAAGCTGCGCACCTCCTCAATGAAAGGCAGCATTGCATATTCGCCCGTATGACCACCCGCGCCAGAGCAAACCAAAACGAGGCCATCGGCCCCTTTATCAATCGCCTTGCGGGCAAACCCAGGTGAAGTCACATCAGCAAAGACAACACCGCCATACCCGTGAACTTGGCTGGTAACACGATGAGGGCCACCAAGCGCCGTGATTACCAAATCCGGTTGAAATTCCTCAACCAAAGCAATCTCGTCATCAAAGCGGCCATAACTGGAATGCGTGATCATATTCATTGCCCAAGGCGCATCGTCAGGCCTGATGCTGTCGGTGATTTCGATCAGCCACGCGCGCAGATCATCGCTGGTTCGCGCATTCGGGCTTGGGAACGACCCCATCACACCCGCCTTACAGGCCGCAATTACCGTTTTAGGGTTTGAGACAAGGAACATCGGCGCTGCAATCGCTGGCAGCACCATCCCTGCCTTGATTTTCTCAATTCTGGTTCGAACCCGGTTGTCTTCCATGGTGGAGCTAACCATCAGCGGCCAACCTATTCTGCAGGGCTATACGGTCGACTTTCCCGGCAGGGGTCAGTGGCATGGCCTCAAGTATATTCACTTCGCCTGGCACCTTATAGGCAATCAGGTTTTCGCGGGCAAATTCTGTAATGTCATCTGCGCTAGCTTCAGAACGCAACGTCACAAAGGCAACCGGTTCTTCGCCCGAACGTTCGTGTTCGCGACCAACAACACATGCGCCGGAAACAGCAGGATGTGTCAGCAGCATTTCTTCGACCTCACGGGGAAAGACATTGAACCCACTCACAAAAATCACATTCTTCTTGCGATCCGTGATGATCAGAAAGCCTTCTTCGTCCAGTATGCCGATATCGCCAGTGTAAACATAACCATGTCGCAAGGCGATTTTGGTTTCCTCCGGATTACCTTCATACCCAGTCATCATATGGGGGCCCTTAACGCGGATTTCCCCCGGCTCGCCAGTTCCTAAGACTGTCTCACCGGTATCAAGGTCGACGATTTCGATGGTGGTATCGGGAACAGCCTTACCGGCCGAGCCCGGTTTAACGCCATAGGTTTCGGTGTTGATTGAAATGGGGGCAATTTCGGTCATCCCATAACCTTCATAAATTGCCAATCCCGTTGCTTCGCTCCATCGCCGATGAACTTCCAACGGAAACGGTGCGCCACCACCGGGGCAAATTCGAAGGTTCGGAAACGACGCCTCAGCAAATTTGCCCGACGACATGATAGCCTGATAGATTGCGGGCGGGCCGCCGCCAAAAATGGTGACCTTTTCATCCAGCAACAAATCGACAATCAGATCAGGATGGAACCGTTCCGGTATCACAGTTGCACCTGCCCGAATGATTGGATTGGTTAGGCCCATCAAGAACCCATAGATGTGAGTGAAGGGCGCGACAGGCAGCCAGATTTCATTGCTCCCTGTACGCCAGCCCCAGTCGCCACGCTCCATCGTGGCAATAATGGCTGCATTGCTGTGCGGCACCTGTTTGGGCAAACCCGTCGTGCCGCCCGAATACATGATTGCAGCAATATCCGTACCACAACCCGGATCGATTAGCGTGGTCAGATCGACAGGTTTTACCAGCTCGTCAATCAGCGAGTCGCCTAATATACGGGTCTTGATACTTGCGCGATCTACGTCCGAAATCGCGACGGCCGCTCCTAAATCGGCTAACAACTTATCAATCGTTGCTGTTGGGTGGGCATGGTTGATAAGTGCTGGTGTTCCGCCTGCAAAAAGCGTCGCGAAATATGCAATCAGGAAAGCGTGTGAATTTGGAAGGATCAGCGCAACCGAACGTCCCTTTACTTCGGGGCGCAACTCATCTGCAAGTGTTTGGATCGCCCCCGCAGCCTGCGAATAAGTCAAACTGTCTTGGGCGTTCTTACAATATACGGCATCGGGAGATAACTCGACCGCAGCCTTAAACACGCCCGCGACGGTTTCAGATTGTATTACCCAATCGGAAGAGGTTTGAATTTTACTCAAAATGTCTTCTTTCCTGTACAACGTTCAGTGCAAACCTTGATAAGGTGAATTGCGAAGCATTTCCAATGCAGCTTTTTTGAAACCCAACGTCTACATTGATCCTGAATTCCTGCATTGATCCACATAGCGGGTTAGCAAACCCCACCTGCCACATGTTCTCACGCTTGACATAGGGCGGGGCGGCGGCGAAGGGTCTGGCATGTTGGACCCGCGCCCAGTCGGATATGTGATCGGCCTTTTGGTCTTGGCGCTGGGCGTTGCTATGGGCGCGCCTGCGCTTGTTGATATTGCGTCCGGCAATACCAATTGGCGTGGGTTTATGTTGGCCGCCGGGTTTACGGTTTTTATCGGCGGTGCATTTACCACAACATGCTCTGACCGTCGGCGTCAGGGGCTTAGCCTTCAGCAAACATTCCTGCTCACCACCGGCGCCTGGCTTGCATTGCCGATCTTTGGAGCTCTGCCTTTCTGGTTCGGTGCCCCCAATGCCTCCTACGTCGATGCGTTTTTTGAGGCGATGAGCGGCCTGACAACCACCGGCTCAACCGTTTTTACG
>JBMYPG010000022.1:0-28173 GCA_049600095.1 Pikeienuella sp.
TGGGGCACCGGCGCAAACGCCGTGCAAAACCCTGCCGGCCCGGCCGACATTGTTGGCCATTATGACCAGATTAATGAGGCTTCGGCCCCCGACCTGATCACCCGCGCCATTGCGGCAGGACCGGCATGGGCCGCGATGGGCGCCCCCGCCCGCGCTGCGATCCTAAACCGCGCCGCTGATTTGTACGAGGATAACGCCAACGAACTCCTCGCCATCCTCGCCCGTGAAGCTGGCAAAACCCTGATGGACGGCGTGGCAGAATTGCGCGAGGGCGTGGATTTCATGCGCTATTACGCCAATGAATCCCTAACGACAAAGGGTGATCCGCGCGGGGTTATCATCTGCATTTCCCCTTGGAACTTCCCACTGGCGATTTTCAGCGGGCAGATCATGGCTGCACTCGCCGCCGGCAACGCCGTTATCGCCAAACCAGCCGAACAAACCCCGCTGGTTGCCGCGCGCGCCATTGAATTGCTGCATCAGGCGGGCGTTCCGGCTGACGTTCTACAATTGGCGCAGGGCAGGGGGGCCACTGTTGGGGCCGCTCTGGTTGCTGACCCGCGCATCGGCGGTGTTTGCTTTACCGGCTCTACCGCCACCGCCAAACGCATTGATCGGCAATTGGCTGAAACCGCACCGGATGCGATGCTGATCGCCGAAACCGGCGGCATCAACGCCATGCTGGTCGACAGCACCGCCCTGCCGGAACAGGCCGTTCGCGACATCGTTGCGGGTGCATTCCAAAGCGCGGGCCAGCGTTGCTCTGCCCTTCGAGTGCTGTATATCCAAGAGGATGTAGAGGATCGGCTGCTGGAAATGCTGTTTGGCGCGATGGATGCGCTTGACGTTAGCGACCCGTGGCACCTGAAATCAGACCTCGGCCCAGTGATTGATGAAGCCGCACATAACAGCATCACCACATATATTGAGGCGCAGCGGGCTGACGGCAAAGTCATGAAACAACTGGCGGCCCCGGTCGATGGCACCTTCATTGCGCCCACCGTCGTGCGTGTTGATGGTATCAACGATGTGAAAACCGAAGTCTTTGGCCCCGTCCTGCATGTCGCCCGCTACAAAGCTGATCAGATTGACCAAGTGATGGCCGATGTGAAAGCATCCGGCTACGGCCTGACCATGGGCTTGCACACCCGCATCGATGCGCGGGTTCAGCATGTTCTGGACCGTGCCGCCGTTGGTAATCTGTATGTTAACCGCAACCAGATCGGCGCGGTCGTAGGCTCTCAACCCTTTGGTGGAGAGGGCCTTTCCGGCACCGGGCCAAAGGCAGGCGGGTCTCACTATCTGGGCCGCTTCCTGACCACGGATGCAACGGCAGAGGCCACAATCAACGCCGTGGTCAATGCCGAAGAATTGCAAGAGGCTGCATCCGGGCTGGATCAGGCCACATGGCAGGCATGGGCAAATCGTGACGATCGCATTTCAGCCCTGCGCAGCGCATTACGTGGCCGCGCCGCAACCGCGATGGGCGCTGCTGCTGCTGTGGACGCAGGGCCAGTGGACCTGCCCGGACCGACCGGAGAATCCAACCGCCTGCGCCTCGCCCCACGTGGCTTGGTATTGTGCATGGGGCCAAGCACTGCTCAGGTTTTGGACCAAGCCGTACAGGCTCTGCGCATGGGTAACGCCGTTATCGCAGCGGCCCCCGGCGCTGCATCGGCTTTGGCCCCGCTAATGGGTGCCGGCGCGCCCTTGGCAGTGCTGGACGGCTCCCCTACCGCCGAGGCGGTGACCACACTAAACGCAGACGGCGTGGCCCTATGCCTGACAGGCGAGGCCCTACGCCCCTATCGCCAAGCCCTGTCAGCAACAGAAAACGCAATCATGCCAATCGTAACGGCCCAGATTGCGCCATCAGCCTACGCGCTGGAAAGGGCGGTTTGTATTGATACGACAGCAGCGGGAGGGGACGCAGCGCTGTTGGCAGCAGCGGGGTAGGGGCTGTCCAGCACACCTATACAAACTCACAAAGGCGAAGCGCCAAACCAGCTTGGAATCAAGGCCAGAGGCCGCCAAACGAGCGTCAGGCTGTCCCGCGGTCTGACGCTTTTGAGGTGGTACGCGTCCTTCAAAGTTCACACGGACTTGGCCAATATAAAGCGCACCGAATGAAGGCCGCAGCGTCAAACCGCGGTCTGACACCTCTGTCTGACACGCGCTTGCCTGGGGGCGTGCTTGGTTTTGAGGGTGCATGAGGGATCAACATGTTCCTAGATTGGCAAAGCGGCCATCAAAGGAGCTAGAATTGGCATTCACCGAAGGAATTGACGCCGTGCTTGGAGAAAAATACTTTCATTCGGTCGCGTAGCCGCTCCAAATTGTCAACGATTTCATGCTTACCGATAGGGATCTCCGCTGCTGTTGGTTCGGATTTAAATACTACATTTATTGTTAAGTCATTTAGTTCAGAATTCTCATCGGTGAATTTATCAAGAGTAGAGTATAATTTTTCCCTTTCCTCGCCCAGCAAGTTTTCCAGAAAGGCAAGCAGTTTTAAATCTTCAACAAACGCTTTTGTATTCAATTCGCGTACCTTCTCAGATTGTACAGTTCGCGCAAAGAACAAAGTTATCAGATAACGATGGGTTGTTTCAAAGTCTTCTTTTCCACCGAAATTCAACAATTTAATAAGGTGAGACCCCATCTTAACTGGCTCGGCGTTCGGTGTGAGTGAAGGTTCTTGGGGTAAGCCAACCCAGAATTTTGGTAAACTATTTGCATCACTCTCTAGGCGCCTAAACTCGATTGCGGATTCATTTGAAGCGCTGTATCTGTCCGATACCGAAAGTGCATCATAGGCGGGGCGGCGACGCGAAACTTCTCGATTGGTATCAAGCCAAGTTCTGTGTTGACCGTAATTCACTGCAATATTTGCATCGAAAAAATGACCGGATAGCCTATAACACGCAACCGCGGCTACCCTGTTTAGATTTACAGAAAGAGTTTGGTCCGCATAGAGTTCTCGCTCTTCACGAAGGTACTTTAACGTTGAAATCAGATTTGTTCGCTGTTCTTCGAGTGCCTTAAGTTCGGTTTCAATGCGCTGCCTTTGCTGCTGAATGCGATAACTATTATCTGTAGCTTGCTCCAATTCTATTTTCTTCTCTGTTAGCTCGTCTTCTAAACCACCTACCGCCTCGGATAGACTCTCGCGCTCTGTGAAGAGTGCAGATAGTTCGCGATTTGCTTCATCTCGCTCCTCTTCAATTTTTGTCCTCTGTTGTCTTAGTAGGGTTACCTCACTTTTTGCTTCTACAATTTCTGTTCTAAGCTGAGTTATGAGAAGGTCAGGTAGGTTGGTGAAGAAGGCCGCCCACACCGCAAGAGCCGTGAGTACAATTGCCGATACAGCTTGTATGCCGCTAAAAAGAAACGAAAACCAATCTCTCATAAATGCATGTTTCCAATTTGAGCGAAATTTGGAATACTATGCCGTATTTTGCGTGAAATTCCATAGCGGATTGGTCATTCATGCCATGAAATCGCAACGATGTACCGCGATTGTAAAGGTTGCTCGAAACAGTTCTGAACGCAAAACCCAACCGCTAAACCCCCTAAATATGGTTAATATTTCCCTAACAAATAAGTTAACTTCCGTACAAAACAATGCACTACAGCAAATCACACGCGCGATACGATGCGTGATTTCCCTTGATTTTAACGGTTTGCTCGAATGTGAAATCCGGCTACGCCAGTTCCCACTCACTTTCCCGAATTTCAATGATTTGGGGGCGGGTGGGGGATAGGGCAGAGGTTACTTCCTCCATTGTCGTTGCCCGCAAATAATCCGCGCCGAACCCTTTGGCCAGCGCCTCAAAGTCCACCGGCGACAGGTTTACGCCTTCGGGTTTGATCTGGTTGGAGATCATGTAATCCCGAATTTCCCCATACCCATCATTATTCCAGATCAGCAAGGTAATTGCCGCCTCAGCCTCCACCGCCGCAGCAAGCTCCGTCAAAGTATAAAGCGCCCCACCATCTCCGGCCACGGCAACAACCGGCCGCTCAGGATGCGCCAGTTTCGCCCCAATCGCAGCGGGCAGGGCATAGCCCAAAGTTCCAAACCCAGTCGCCCCGGTAAACCATTGCCGAGGGGCAGGGGGATGAGCCGCGACCAACCCAGCATAGGCAGGTTCAGTGCTGTCCCCGATCACAATGGCATCCGGAGCAGATTTCCATATCGCGCGCAGCAAAGGAAAATGCCGACTTACCCGATGTTCCATGATCTGCTCAGCCGCCGTTTTACACGCCGCCAAATCGGGCTGCGCTGGCTGGCGGTCAATCAGGGGCAAAAGGCTGTCGACCACTGATGCGGCATCGGCCTGTACCAGAGTGTCTGCCGTTACGTTCTTGGTCAGGTGCTCAGCATCAATATCAACGCGAATAAGCTCTCCACCAAACTCGATGGGTGGAGAGGCATAGAACGTCCAATCCGTGTCGCTGAACTCACAGCCTAGGGAGATGGCAACATCCGAAGAGTTCATCAGCTCAGTCATGGCAGGCGCATAGGGTGTGCCACCAGCCAACAATGGATGATCGGTTGGTAGCAGCCCGCGGGCGTTGCTGGTCAAAATGACCGCAGCACCTAAAGCCTCGGCCAAGGAACGAACATCAGCATTCACCGCGCCCCCACCACAGACGATGAGCGGAGCCTGCGCGTCGTTAAGCTGGCGGGCAATTTCCGTGATCTGATCAGTGGAAGCCTCCGGCGGTGTTTTCTTCGAACGCGGAGCGGGAATGTCACCAGCCTGATCGGACAGTCGGTCGAGCGGAATTTGGATGTGGACGGGGCGGGGGCGATCAGAGGCAAAAAGATCCATCGCATCATCCAACGCCTCCGCCAGTTCAGCAACATCCCTCACCTGAAGAGACCAAGCCGCCACGCCTGCCGTTAATGAAACCTGATCCTGAAGCTCATGCAGATGCCCAAGGCCACGTCCAATATGTGCTTCGTGATTGACGGAGGATATAACGAGCATCGGAATGCTATCACCGTAGGCCTGTCCCATAGCAGTCGCGATATTGGTCATGCCCGGCCCCGTAATAATAAAGCAGGCAGCAACCTGACCTGTGGCACGGGCATATCCGTCTGCCATAAAACCTGCACCCTGTTCGTGCCGAGGCGTAATGTGGCGCAAGCCGGAGCCTGGCAGACCACGATACATCTCAACAGTATGCACGCCGGGAATGCCAAAGACGGTATCTACGCCACGTTCCACCAACATCTTTGGAATGACTTCGCCTAGTTTGGGCATTTTCTTACGTCCTTCAGGGTTCTCTAAACGGTTATGATTCGTCTTGTTATCAGTAAGCTGACGACCATGCGCGTCGAAAGTTTCGTTTTTGAAACGATGGTACGTATCCCTTCGTATCCTAGGGCGCAAACGGGCGCGTCAATGTCGAATTTAGGACATGATATCGGATTTGGTCACGTTAGGAGCGTGATTAAGAGTTGGAGTTTGGTCGTTTTTACCGCCAACCGTTGATTATTGGGTTCTACGTAAGCACGTTGCATTTACCAATATTCAACACTTTGAGGTGGGGTGTCGGTCGAAATCTATGAAATATGTACCAATAATGGTCCAAATTAGGACCAAAACCTAATGACAGGAGCATATTCGGTCTGTATTACAGTACCGATACTGTTCCGACTGTGCTGATGCCTTTGGCAAGAGATAGATGGAGACCCACATGGGCTATAAGACTGATATTGAAATCGCTCGTGCGGCGACCAAGCTTCCAATCCAGGAAATTGGCGCAAAGCTAGATATACCTGCGGCGGATCTTTTGCCATTTGGCCATGACAAAGCAAAAATCTCAGCTAATTTCATCAAGGCGCAGAAAAGCAAAAAAGATGGGCATCTTATTCTTGTCACTGCGATCAACCCGACGCCGGCTGGTGAAGGTAAGACGACCACAACAGTAGGGTTGGGTGACGGCCTGAACCGTATCGGCAAGAAAGCGATGATCTGTATTCGCGAAGCTTCACTCGGGCCGAACTTCGGCATGAAGGGTGGCGCTGCAGGTGGCGGCAACGCACAGGTCGTGCCGATGGAGGATATGAACCTCCACTTCACGGGTGACTTCCACGCAATCACGTCTGCGCATTCGTTGCTGAGCGCGATGATCGATAACCACATCTATTGGGGTAACGAGCAGGAAATCGATACCCGTCGCGTTGTTTGGCGTCGTGTTGTTGACATGAACGACCGCGCCCTGCGCACTATCACAGCCTCTTTGGGTGGCGTTGCTAACGGTTTCCCACGTGAAGCTGGTTTTGACATCACGGTGGCCTCGGAAGTTATGGCAATTCTTTGCCTTGCGGATGACCTGAAAGACTTGGAAACGCGCCTCGGCGACATCATCGTTGCGTATCGTCGCGATCGTACCCCTGTTTATTGCCGGGACATCAAAGCAGAAGGTGCAATGGCCGTTTTGCTGAAAGACGCGATGCAGCCAAACCTCGTGCAGACCCTTGAGAATAACCCGGCGTTTGTTCACGGCGGTCCATTCGCTAACATCGCGCACGGCTGTAACTCAGTTGTTTCAACAAAAACGGCGCTGAAGCTGGCCGACTATGTGGTCACTGAGGCAGGCTTCGGTGCTGATTTGGGTGCAGAGAAATTCCTGAATATCAAATGTCGTAAAGCTGGGTTGGCACCTGAAGCTGTCGTTATCGTTGCTACTGTACGCGCAATGAAAATGAATGGTGGTGTTGCGAAGGCTGATTTGGGCCCTGAAAACGTAGCGGCAGTAGAAAAAGGTTGTGACAATCTCGGCCGTCATATCCAGAACATCAAAAAGTTCGGTGTACCTGCGGTTGTCGCGATCAACCATTTTGTAACTGACACAGACGCCGAAGTTCAGGCTGTCAAAGACTATGTGGTTAGCATGGGTGCCGAAGCAGTGCTTGCTCAGCACTGGGAAAAAGGTTCTGAGGGAACCATTGATCTTGCCAACAAAGTTGTTGAGATCATCGAAGGTGGCAAAGCGCAATATGCTCCACTTTATCCTGATGAGATGGGCCTGTTTGAAAAAATGGAAACCATTGCCAAGGAAATCTATCGTGCTGATGAAGTGCTTGCGGATAAGAAAATTCGCGATCAGTTGAAACAGTGGGAAGATGCCGGCTATGGCCATTTGCCAGTTTGCATGGCGAAAACCCAGTACAGCTTTACAACCGACCCAACCCGTCGCGGTGCGCCTAATGGGCATTCTGTTCCTGTGCGTGAAGTTCGCCTCTCGGCCGGTGCCGGGTTCATCGTAGCAGTATGCGGTGAGATCATGACCATGCCAGGTCTGCCACGTAAACCAGCGGCAGAAAGCATTCGCTTTAATGACGACGGCGAAGTTGAAGGCCTGTTCTAAAATTCGATCACAGTTCAGGCACTGCAATTGCGGTGCCTGAATTCCAAAGCTTAGGTAGATAGCAACAATGCAATACGGGAGGTTTCTTTGCGCTATCTAACTTTACTCGCACTTATTCTCTGGTCTGGCGTCGCTGCCGCAGACGACAAATATGTCGGATACTATTATCCTGACCCGGCCACAGCCGAAGATTTCACAAGGCAGCTTGCTCCTGTTCCTCCTGCAGACCGAACGTCTCGCGTGAACTTTGTAACCGCAATAACTAAAGCGCAACTTGATGCACCGGCCAACCCAAGGTTTGTTTTGTTCGCTAAGGGTGAGGCGGCAGAGCATTTGGTGATGGTCGCACTGGATGATGAGGTCTTCGCTACGATCTTTCGCGCTCGTGCCATGTTGGCCCAAATGACATCCAACTTTCGCCGCACTGAGTTTTTTCAGCAGGCGGGGCTGTCTACCGCAGGCACCTTTTTCGATATGTTGCAAATGTTGCGATTTGAAACGCTGATCATCACGGATGGGGCAGAATGGTCTCATCGAGTGAATATGGTGAGGCGTTAGTGGTTGTTACGGTCAGAAGCGTTGTTGCAGCTTGTGCAAGTAGGTCGAACAAGAATACCAACTCTCAAATGGGCGTTTTCCGCCTATTTCAACGTCAACGTTCGCTAAGGGAAAAATAATGTCAGCTACGTTAATCGACGGAAAAGCCTTCGCCGCGACGGTTCGCGAAAAGGTTGCCGTGCAGGTCGCACAGCTTAAGAAAGATCACGGCATCACTCCGGGTTTGGCTGTTGTTCTAGTAGGTGAAGACCCTGCCAGTCAGGTCTATGTGCGCAGCAAAGGTAAGATGACTGTCGAAGTTGGCATGAATTCTTACGAGCATAAGCTGGATGTCGATACAGCCGAAGCTGACCTGCTTGCTCTGATTGACCAATTGAACAATGATCCGGCGGTTCACGGTATTCTGGTTCAGTTGCCGCTGCCAAGCCACTTGAACGAAGATTTGGTAATCAATTCAATCGCACCAGAAAAGGATGCGGATGGGTTTCACATTTCCAATGTAGGCCTGCTTGGCACTGGTCAAAACTCTATGGTGCCTTGTACGCCGCTTGGCTGTTTGATGATGCTGCGAGATTATCACGGATCACTTTCCGGCTTGAACGCTGTTGTCGTGGGTCGCTCCAACATCGTTGGAAAGCCGATGGCGAATTTGCTGCTGCGCGATAGCTGCACGGTGACCATCGCACATAGCCGTACCAAAGATATTGAGGCTGTTTGCCGTCAGGCTGATATTGTTGTCGCCGCTGTTGGCCGCCCAGAAATGGTAACTGGCGAGTGGATTAAGCCGGGTGCCACGGTCATTGATGTAGGTATCAATCGCGTGCCTGCACCAGAAAAGGGAGAGGGTAAGATGAAACTGGTGGGTGATGTTGATTTTGCATCAGCCGTTGAAGTTGCCGGAGCAATTACGCCTGTTCCCGGCGGTGTTGGGCCAATGACCATCGCTTGTTTATTGGCAAACACGCTGACTGCTTGTTGCCGTTCCAATGGTTTAGCTGAGCCCGAAGGGTTGACTGCTTAATCGCTCTTCGAAAGCGAGATTTAATTTGGAAGGGCGGGTTGCAAATGCAGCTCGCCCTTTTTTGCTCTGTAAAGATTAGTCTTCTAAATATGCAAAAGCGCAGGTTACGGTCGCTGCAAGCTTTGGTGACCCTGTGGCGCGAAACTCAGTCCGGGTGACGGCCATGCGCCGCCCGTTCGACAGTGCGGTGACCTGCGCTTCAACCTCTCCTTCCGGGAGCGGTCGCATGAAATGTGCTGTCAGGTCTACGGTCGTGCATGCGCGAAATCGGCCGTTCAACGTCGACAGGGTTAATACTGATGCTGTGTCAGCAACGGCACTGACCGCTTGACCGCATACGACGCCACCGCCTTTGCCGCCTCCACGTGTCAATCTATCATCTCCCGGAAAGGAATATGTGCACCCGTCTTCGGCAATTGAAGTGATAGCTATCCTTAAATCTTGAATCCAAGGTGCGAAAACCTCTTCGAGAAGTTGAGCAACTTGTTTTTCTGTCAGTAGTTTCAACGATATACTCCCCAGAACCGACATTCGGACATTAGAATTGCCAAAAAAATGGGCAGATGCAAATGCTGGAATGCCGTAATTTCAAAAATACATGATTTTCTCGAAAATAAGTGATTTATGCAGTTTATCGCGCAGATTTAGATTTCAATGTTTGACTCTGCGGGTGGCCCCAAGGTTAAGCTGAAAGCCTCTGAATAACAAAACGGGCGAAAGCTCGGAAAATTAACTGACATTCGGGAGGATAAACATGAAACTTTCATTCTTGAAGAAGGCTGGTGTAGCTGCGGCAACAGCAGCGATGGCCTTCTCTTTCTCGGCGATGGACGCTGAAGCGGGCAAGAAAGTTCGTTGGAAAATGCATTCGGCCTTTGGAACAAATCTTGCGGTGATTGGTCCTGTTGGACCTCGCATTGCAGATTCTGTGCGGGCGATGTCTGGCGGCGACTTTGACATTAAGGTGTTTGAACCTGGCGCACTTGCTGGTGGTTACGCCTATTATGACCCGATCAGCCAAGGTGCTTTTGAAGCTGCTTATGGCACATCAGGTGCAAACCAAGGTAAAAACTCGGCTTTTGCTTTCGCTTCGTCATGGCCGTTCGGTCCGGGTGTGGGTGAGTTCCTAGCTTGGTACAAATATGGTGGCGGTGAAGAGCTGGTTTCCGAAATTTATGCCCGCGACGGCATTAAGTTTCATATGTGTGGGATGATCGCGCCAGAAACATCCGGTTGGTTCCGTGAACCAATTGAAAGCCTTGACCAACTTAAGGGCTTGAAAATGCGGTTCTTTGGCATGGGTGCCAAAGTGATGCAGAAATTCGGCGTATCAACCCAGCAGCTTGCCGGTGGTGACATCTATCCAGCACTAGAATTGGGTACGATTGACGCGACTGAGTTCTCAATGCCAGCTATCGATCGGTCGCTCGGTTTCTATCAGATTGCTAAGTACAACTACTTCCCTGGTTGGCACCAGCAAGCTACCTCAAACGAAATTCTGATCAATATGGACGCATGGAATGCGTTGCCGCCAGAATATCAAGCAATGTTTGAGACCGCTTGCGCTGCAAATATCGCCTATGAAGTTGCTGATGGCGAAGCCTCTCAGTTCGAAGCGATGATCCAGAACGAAGCCGATGGTGTAACCAACATGGTTTGGCCGGATGAAATTCTTGATGAACTACGCGCTGCATGGGATGTCGTTGTTCAGGAAGAGATCGCATCTAACCCAGATGCACAGGCTCTTTGGACTTCATTCTCTGAATTCCATGAGAAATACAAAGTATGGGGCGATCGCGGCTATTTGAAATAGGCCGCCCGCAGATTGCGTCGTAAAACATGACGTAGTTTCCATAGCGAACGGGGGCGGTGCCGACAGGTGCCGTCCTCTTTTTTATCCCATATGTCAATGTACCCGTAAGAGGTGCAAGAAACTGTTCCGAGGGAGGACCGAGGCGATGCATGCCATCCTGAGATTTTCAGATTTTTGCGATATGATCGCGCGCCGTGCAGGCAAAGCCTGTGGTTGGGCGATGCTGCCGTTGATTTTCGTCATTATGTTTGATGTCGTCACACGCAAGCTGGATTACACGCGCCTTTGGTTCTCAGATTTTACCATTGAATATGGTTATTCAATCTCAACCATTTTGCAGGATCTTCAATGGCACTTTCATGCCATGATCCTGATGATCAGTTTCGGGTTCGGCTATTTAGCAAACGCCCATGTGCGGGTTGATGTGTTTCGCGAGTTGTTCCCTCGTCGCCGTCAGGCATGGGGTGAATTTGTTCTGCTGATCCTTATGGCTGTGCCCTTCATGCTAATGATGATTAGCTATAGCTGGGATTTGTTCACGATCAGTTGGTTTCAGGGCGAAGGCTCTGACTCGATGACCGGTCTTGATTGGCGTTGGTTTATTAAGTTTTTTGTTCCATTGGGTTTCCTCTTTGCATTCCTTGCCGTTCTGGCCACGATCGGGCGATTAGCGGCGTATTTATTTGGGAATGAAGAACATAAATCGATCGCACAGGATCGACTTGAGATTTTTGCCGATGATGGTGGAGAGCTGGAGGCAGCTCGTTTAGCTGCAGAAAAACTATTGGCCGAAGAAGCCGCAAGAGCGGCCGCAGCCGAAAAAGAGGGGGCAGCGTAATGTTGGAACTTTGGGAAGCAATTTACGACCACCTTTACGTTTATATCGGCGCATATATGTTTTTGGCGCTGGCGCTCATGCTGTTTACAGGCATGCCGGTTGCGTTTGCTTTGGGTGGTGTGTCCACGCTGTTTGCGTTCTGGGCGATCTATCTAGAGTTTCTTGACTGGCCAATCTTCTATCAAATCGTGCAAAGGTTTTGGGGTGGCGATGGCGCCTCTGGCGCAGTGCAGAACCCAATACTGGTGGCTATACCCTGTTTCGTATTCATGGGGACGATGCTGGAAAAATCTAAGGTTGCTGAGGACTTGCTGCATATCCTTCAGGTCATGCTGCGCCGAGTGCCTGGCGGACTGGCGCTTTCCGTCACGGTTATGGGTACAATCATGGCGGCGACGACCGGAATTATCGGCGCTTCCGTGGTGATGATCACTTTACTGGCGCTGCCGACAATGTTGGCGCGCGGGTATAGCCCGGCGCTTGCAACAGGTACGATCGCTGCCTCTTCGACGCTTGGTATTTTGATCCCGCCTTCGATCATGCTGGTGTTGATGGCCAACCTTATGGCCATTTCTGTAGGTAATCTGTTTGTCGGGGCGCTGCTTCCGGGCCTAGTCCTATCGGGGCTATATTGCCTATATATCTTGGGCGTCGCGACGTTCAGGCCGGATATGGCACCGGCGATGGGTGAAGATGAAATTCAACTTTCACCTTCTAGCAAACAGAATATCCTTATGTTTATAGGCATTGCTGTTGGAGCGACGGTAGTTGCTTACCTCGGCATGTCGTTGGGCATTGGCGAGGACATCAACTGGCCGTTGGTGGCGTTTTTAGTGATCTTTGGCGCTTCTATGTGGATTGGTCGTCGTGATGGCGACACGCTTCTCGGTGGCATCCTAAAAGGCTTTGTTCCTCCGATCTTTCTGATTGTTATGGTACTTGGGTCGATATTTGCCGGTTGGGCGACACCGACCGAAGCGGCTGGTGTAGGTGCATTTGGTTCGTTGGTGTTGGCCGGAATTAACCGCATGTTGACGATGGCTGTGCTGCGAGCAGTCATACACCGGACAGCTCTAACCACAGCGATGATCTTCTTCATCTTTGTAGGTGCTACAGCGTTCTCTACTGTGTTCCGTAATGTTTATGGCGAAGACCTGATTATCGAGCTGATTGAATATCTGCACCTTGGGCCATGGCCGTTACTGTTCATGTTGATGGGCGTGATCTTCCTGATGGGGTTCTTTTTTGACTTCTTGGAAATCACACTGATCATTCTGCCAGTATTTACGCCAATCATCCGCGCTCTTGCGCCTGAATTCGCGATGCATTTGGGAATGGATGCACCAACAAACAATGCGATGATACAGGCGGTGCAGTCTCAGGTGATATACTGGTTCGCTATCCTGGTCGCAGTGAATCTTCAGACATCGTTCTTAACCCCGCCTTTTGGGTTTGCGTTGTTTTACATGAAAGGCGTAGCACCGAGTTCTGTGAAGATGCAGGAAATCTATAAGGGTATTATTCCATTCGTGCTGCTTCAGTTGATAGGACTATCTGCCGTCCTGATGTTCCCTGCATTGGCGCTTTGGTTGCCTGAAGTCGCGTTTGGGAGATAATGCGGTTAATTGTTGAGAAAAGAAAGGGGCCGGGAGGGCCCCTTTCTTAATGGTGAAGATCGTGTACTAAAATTATCATAGATACTTCCCTGCTTCTTTGCGGGCGAAGTTTTTCATGTTTTCGCCGTGTTGATCCAAAAAGGTTTTCACCCTGTCCGGCGCGCGTTTTGATAGGTCACGTAACCACCATGCGACTGCCTTTTGGATGAACCATTGTTTGTCATCTACATAAAGCGCAGCCCAGCCTAGGATGCGTTCTCTGGCAGCGGCTTCGTCTTCGCTTGGGTGGCGTTGCTTGCCCCATGGCAATGTAGAAACCAGTGCGGCGCGGCGGGTCCACATGTGATTTGATTTTGTCCATTCCTCAACTTCATCGAGTCGGTCCGGATGGGCGGTCAGGCGACGGGAAGCTGCGCTGGAGACGTGATCAGCAATGGCCCATGCGTCGAATTCCGGGGTCCATGATGCGATTAGCGCCCATGCTTCTGACTCGTGCGTTTTGATGCGGGCTTGGGTAAGCAATTTTGCGGCGGCGACCCGTGCCTCATGTATATTGCTTTGCCATAGGCCATCAGCCAGATGCAGTCGGTCTGGCATGCTAAGATCTGCCCGCCATTGGCGTGCCATTTGGTCAATGTCTGGGTTTCTGACGCCGAGGTGCTGTCTCAGATTCTTATGATAAGCGGCCTGAGCTTTGGCATTTTCGGCAGTTCCTGCGTTTTTTAATGCAGTCAGGGCCTGTTCAGGCGTCATTATCGCGGCTCAATTTGATCTTGTGCTCTATGTCGCCCTCTTTCCGGACACCATGCAGGCTGCCATCGCTGGCTACCCAATATTCGATGACAACACCCTTGTAGATCATCCGTAGAGTGCCATCAGATGAAACGTTGGCGTTTCTGCGGAAGGCGGTGGCGTTTTTGCCCCATGGTTCGTAGGGCGCATGTGCCTCAATCACCACGGCGCGACCGTCTGGTTCGACCGATAGAACGTGCAGGTCATGGCACCATTGACCACCCCATGCACCGCCACCCCAGCGACCGGATAGGGCACGCAATGCGGTTGGCACTGTGGGGGCTGGTTTCTTGATTTTTGCTGGTGAATCGATTTCCACCGTATAGCAGCTCTTATCAACTGTTTTGTCGAAGGCGGTTGGGCCGGTTGCCTTTTTTTGAGGCGCTGGTGCGCAGGCGACTGATGCGACAAGCATAAAAGATAAGAGGATACGCTGCATAATTGCTCCGACAAACCGACACGGGCACAAACGCCCTTTCCGGCACTATAGCGGCAATTTTACAGTAGCGGTTTCACAATCTGCTACAATTGTTGTCGAAATATGCACATCAACCGGTTGTTTTTCTCGCTTTAATTGCGAGTAGCTTTGCGCGGAACCGTTGCACGAAGTTTGGTTTTTCGATCTGGGCCGGTCTGGCAATTGCCAAGGCATCAGGCGCTACATTGCGTGTGATGACAGATCCGGAGGCAACATAGGCACCATCGCCGACAGTTACAGGGGCCACGAGGGATGAATTGGTGCCGATGAAGGCATCTTTACCAACCACCGTTTTATGTTTTGCTACGCCATCGTAGTTGCAGGTAATCACGCCCGCGCCGATGTTTGCCTTTGCGCCAATCTCTGCATCACCGACATAGGCCAAGTGGTTTACCTTTGCACCTTCAGCAAGTGTAGCGTTTTTAAGCTCAACGAAATTGCCGACCTTGGAACCCGGACCCATTGAGGAGCCGGGGCGGAGGCGGGCGAAGGGGCCGATGAGGGCGTTTTCAGCAACCTCACATTTTTCGAGGTGGCAATTGGCGTGGATTGTTGCGCCCTCGGCGATTTTGACGCCGGGTGCGAAGAATACATTCGGTTCGATGGTGACATCGCGGCCAATCGTTGTATCGTAACTGAACCAGACTGTTGATGGGTCTGTCATTGTTACGCCGTTAATCATTGCCTGTTTGCGGGCATTGTCCTGAAACACAGCCTCGGCATTGGCCAGATCCAGCCGAGAGTTAACGCCCATTGTTTCGGATTCCGGGCATTCAACCACCGCGCAGGCGAGGTTGCGTGCGCGTGCTAGGCCAACAATGTCGGTCAGGTAGTATTCGCCATTGGCGTTGTCATTGGTGACGTTATCCAGCAGATCGAACAGCAGTTGCGCATCGGCGCAGATGACGCCTGAATTACAGAGGGTAACGGCGAGTTCTTCGGCGGTTGCGTCTTTTGCTTCGACGATCCGGTCTAATGCGCCGTCCGTGCCAATCATGCGGCCATATCCGCCCGGTTCTGCGGCGCGAAAGCCAAGGGCGACGACGGCGGCACCTTTGCGACGCTCAGCCAGCATGGCGGACAAGGTTTCGGCCCGGATGAAGGGCGTGTCGGCGTAAAGAACGAAGGCGTCGCCCTGGAAGTCTTTCAGGGCGTCTTGCGCGGCTTGGACCGCGTGGCCGGTGCCGAGGCGTTCTGCCTGTAGTGCCATGACCGCATCGGGGTGGTTCTGCTCTGCTTCTTTCCCCACCTGTTCAGCACCATGACCAATCACAACAACCGCCTTTTCCGCGCCAACTGTGGCAGCAGAAGCCAAGGAATGCGCAAGGAGCGAGCGCCCGGCAACCTTGTGCAATGGTTTCGGCAAGCTGGATTTCATGCGCGACCCTTCGCCAGCGGCCAGAATGATTGCAGCGACGGAAGGGGACGGGGTGTTTGGTTCATTGGTCATGGGCATGTCTTTAGCTTGATCCTGCAACGCCGAAAAGTACCGTTGTTACAGATATAGGCTTTGTCGCAGGTTGGGACAGGTGCGGGTGTTGGGTGGTGGGGGATTGGTTCAGAGCCTGCTTGAGAGTTTGGGCAGGCTAATTTGCGGGGTAAGAGAAGAAGCAATTGGGTTTTACGATGTCCGGTGTGGGGATGAAGTGGCCGTTCGTTGCCGCCATACCAACTACGGCTTTGGCGACACCTGAAGCCACGAGGAGGTCGCATGGTAATGGAAAAATTGACTATTTTCCAATAGCCTATACTACAAACCAATCGGAAATCGTTTGATTTTCTAAGTAAATTGTCGTTCTGGATCGGCTTGACTGAGAAAACCGAAATTCAGTTCCAGAGCGTGAACAGTGAAGTTGTGATAGCCTGCTGACTATTGACCATTTTAGACGGATCTTCGAAATTGGCGCTGTATCAAGTAGCTCTTTAAGTCTTGTGTCTCAAATTGTGTTGCATAGCACCCCGGCACCGCACTAACATATAGTGGCTGAGGGAGTGGATATGAAGCAAGTTTACATAGGGAAGAGATTCTCGAAATGTTGAATGAAGACCGCTTCCAAGTGGTCTTGGGTGCGTTATTGACGACCATCGTCAAAAGAAAAGAACCCAGAAAGCTCAAACCGGTTCTTGCCCGTGTAAGTCATCAAATCAGCGCGGAGAGAGGGCGAATAATTGAGCATTCGCTCACTCTCCCTCAACTATAAAAAGTGCATCAGAACGACATACGCCAACTTTGGCTTCATCACGCGCGGACAGGCGAGGAATGTCTACAGGCCGCTGGTGCTTTGTCTAGCTTCCCTGACGATTGGATTGACTGGGCTGAGAAAATTGCCACACGCATAGAAGCTGATGGAAAAGTCCTTAGTAGTCCGCTCGGGTATCGGCTGACCATCATATTGAACGGATTCATACTATTGCAGGAGTCGAAATTCATCTGCGATATTGTGGAAAATAGCTTTCGGATGATTGTAGCAAAGCAGGTGCAATCACTAAGTCTCACAACAGGTGAAGTAAGTAAATCCATACCTGGGTGGAAATCACTAAAAAACAGATTGGAACGAGAAAGAGAACTCGAACTTGGTGATAAATCTGAATTTCCTAACAAAGTCCTATTGGAGCTTACGTTCCACCAAGTCGTTATCATTATCTATCAGAATTGGAGGAGGATATATGCAAGATGTGGCACACAAACCGGCTTCAAATTGTACTTTTCTCGTGATCAACGGTATCAAGATTCTAACAAATTCCTTTCGGACGCAACGTATGTGAGAAAGTTTCGCAATAAGGTTGCGCACTCGAACAGACTTTTTCAGAGCTCAGAAACACAGAAACTGTACCGTGTTTCCAGCAACTTGGTGGCAAGTCAAAACGGCAATCTAAATGAGAGAGTTCTGAATTACCGCCGAAGCCGGCCAAGGTTTCTCGAGAGCGTTGTTACGACTTAAACAAAACGAATTGCTTCGATTAGTGTTTGGCTGGTCCAGAGGGTGCTCCGCTACATTTCTTATCATACACTACATCGGACCGAACATCATCACCTTGAGAAACTGGTGACATGAACGTCGAAGTGGGTCTTCTTTCGTCATGCGCCTCGGAAGCCGATGTCCCCGGCAGAACAGAAAAATGACAAACCGGGCTCAAACTAACCACTCGTAGCAACAAATCTAATCATACTCTGGCAGTGACGCGCCCAGCCATTTGTAAAAATCGTGGATGGTGCCTTCTAAATCTGCTGGTCCAAGTGGGCCTTGGATGGCGTTGTTGGAGCCTAGGGCGACTTGCATTTGCTCCAGCTTCTCCCGGTCCTCGCGGTTTACTTCGCGCCAGAGGTTGACGGCGGCCTCGACGCCTTCTTGGTCAAGTTCGCCCTTATAGGCGCTCATCGTCCAGCGGACGTGGACATGATCAACAGCGCGCGGCTGTAGAGATAGGGACACGAGCAGGCCTGCTGACTGGCTGGCGACTTGGGCCGGGAAGACGCAGAACAGGCGGGATTGGTAGCGTTCTTCCTTGGTCAGGCCGGGGGCACCGGTGAAGCGCTGTTCAATTTTTTCAGGGTAGTGGGCGATATAGCTGGTGAAGGCTGTATCGGACATGGATTTACGGCTGAGGCCGGTTGGTGTGTAGGGGTGGAGTGTGTTGGGGTGAACGACAGAGAGGTGATAAGCCTCCATGAAGTTTTCGACCAAACATTTCCAGTTACACTTCCAGTCCTCTTCTTCGACGTGCACAACCTCCATCGAGGATTGATCATAGATGCCGATCAGATCATCCAGTTTGGGTAGCTGAGGCGCGAGGGCCGGGGCGTCGCCGCTGAGGTTTACATAAATGAAACCACGCCAGATTTCGGTCTGATGGGTGGGGAGTGCGCAGCCCTTTGTACGTTCTTTATCCATCCGGGGGGCGCTGGCGAGCGCGCCGTCGCGACCATAAGACCATGCGTGATAGCGGCAGACGAATCGTTTGGCCGTGCCTGTGCCGGTTGCGACGGGCATGGCGCGGTGGCGGCAGACATTGGATAGCACGCGAATCTGATCATCATCGCCACGCACGATCAGAAGCGGTTCGTTTAGCAACTGAACAGTAAAGAAATCACCCGGATTAGGAATTTCGTCAGTGCGGCCAAGGCAGTGCCAGCCGGTATAGAGGACGGTTCTTGCCTCATGAGCGTAAAATGCCGGATCGGTATAATGGCGGCCAGAAAGCGAAAGCGCCATTTCGGGCGTGGCTTCGGCGGTGGCCTTCAATTCGGTCATTAGGGACATGGGGTGGCTCCTCTGCACTTTCGCGAGAAAAGCCACCAGAATTTATGCCGGGCTGGTCAGTTTGCGACGCTTAGGATCATTCGCGACCTGAATTGCGCGAATTACCCCAAACGCAAGCTATACTTCGTCGAATTAGGGGTTCGATTTACCCTAATTCGACCCAATATGAAGCATATATGAGGTGCTGGCCTCTTAGCGAGAATCTCGGAAATCGCTGCGGGGGTAGGCACCCAGCACTTTCAGATAATTGGTGAAATAGTCCAGTTCATCCAATGCGCGCTGAACATTTTCATGCTCTGGGTGGCCTTCGATATCGGCATAGAATTGCGTGGCAGTGAAAGAACCGTTCAGCATGTAGCTTTCCAGTTTTACCATGTTCACGCCATTGGTTGCGAAGCCGCCCATAGCTTTGTAGAGCGCCGCAGGGATGTTGCGGACCTGAAATACAAAGCTGGTCATGGTTTTCTTTGCCGAAGGCTCAGCCTCTACCCGACGGGGTGACATGACGAGAAAGCGCGTGGTGTTGTGGGCAGCATCCTGAATGTCAGTTGCGAGTGTTTCCAGCCCATAGATATCACCAGCGAACGATGATGCGAGGGCGGCGCGGGTTTTATCGCCCGCATTGGCAACGGCCATCGCAGAACCGGCGGTATCGGCACCGACGATTGCTTTGATGCCACGATCTTTAAGAAACTTGCGGACCTGACCCAGCAATACCGTATGGCTTTGCGCCTCTTTGATTTCTTCGATCTTGGCACCGGGTACGCCCAGCAGATCAATGCGCACAGGCACGAAATGTTCGCCAATGATATAAAGCCCGCTTTCGGGTAGCAGGCTGTGAATATCTGCGACCCGTCCGTAGAGGGTGTTTTCAACGGGCAGCATAGCCAATGCTGCATCGCCGCGACGCACAGCGGCAATAGCGTCCTCAAAGGTGGCGCAGGGCAGGGCTTCTCTGTCCGGAAACACTTCGCGGCAGGCCTGATGGGAGTATGCACCCAGTTCACCCTGAAACGCGATTTTTCCTGCGCTGGTCATCATATTCATCCTATTACTATGTTAACTGTCGTCAGTTGGTCGATTGGTCGCGCCTTATACGACTTGCTCAGCCCAACGAAAAGCGGATATATCGGCCCGCGAAATTCCAATTACGTGGTCAGCTGTAAAAGCGACCCAAAGCGAAAAAGGCTAAAGCCATGGAAGCTAACAAAATCGTTGCTGGGCTTGTCGGCGCGTTGCTGATTCTTACCGGTCTGAATTTCTTTTCAGGTCTGATGTTCGAAGGCGGCCATGGCGACGACCATCACCTAGCATATTCAATCGAGATTGAGGGCGGTGACGGCCATGGCGATGACCATGCCGAAGAAGAAATCGACCTTGGCCCGCTGTTTGCCGCTGCTGATCTGGGCAAAGGTGAAAAGCTGTTCAAGAAATGCAAAAGCTGCCACAAAATCGAAGATGGCGCGAATGGCACTGGCCCACACCTGTGGAATGTTGTTAACCGCGAAATCGGTTCTGTCGCTGGCGCAAAATATTCAGGAAAATTGCCTGCGGGTGAAAGCTGGACCGCTGCGAACCTGTTTGCTTTCCTTGAAAAACCAAAAGCATTCGCACCGGGCACCTCAATGGGCTTTGGTGGTTTGAAGAAAGCTGAAGACCGCGCTGCACTGATCGCTTATCTGAATCAGGCTGGTGGCACGAATGCTGACCTGAACTAAGTTTAGTACAGTTTAAAATTTACGGGCCAGAGAGGGAGACCTCTCTGGCCCGTTTTCGTTTGAGGGGGGTGGGATTTGTCCGGCTTGCCCTGCGCAGCTTGGTCAGGTGAATGTCGAATTGGCATGGCTATTGGCGTGAGAATCAGGATTTTTGCGGCAACTACAATTCACCATTCAAATAACGCGTGGCCTCAATGCTCTTCGGGGCAGCGAGGAATTTCGATGTTGGAGCTTGTTCGACCAACACGCCATCCGCGAAGAATAGAACATCATCGGCGATGCGTTTTGCCTGACCGATGTCGTGGGTTGCGATGAGAATTTTTATGCCTTCGTCTGAAAGCTCGCGTAGCAGGCGTTCAATTTCGGCGGTTGAAGCCGGGTCTAGGTTGGCGCTGGGTTCGTCCAGCAGCATGACCTTTGGGCCTGTGACCCATGCGCGGGCGAGGGCCATTCTTTGCTTTTCTCCACCTGACAGGGCGGCGGCGGGGTCGTCGGCGCGGTCTATGAGGCGGGCGCGGGATAGCGCCTCTGCCGTTCGTGCCTCTCGCCTTGCGCGGGACCAGCCGCGGGCGCGGAGGGGGAATTCGATGTTGGCCCAAACCGAACGGCGAAGGAGTTTGGTTTGCTGAAAGACAAAACTTTGGTCCGGGCGCGCTTTGTCAACCTGACGACCGCCCCATGTGATTTTCCCGGCACTGGGCGCGGCGAGGCCATGGGCGAGGCGGAGGAACCAGCTTTTGCCCGCTCCGTTCGGGCCCATGATTGCAGTAATACCACCCCCGCTGACCGTCAGTGAGAGTGGGCCAACAATAAGCGTGTTGTCGATGCGGGCTTCTACACTGTCCATTTTTACCGTGGAAGATGTATCTACGCTGGGTGGGTGGAGGTTGGAGATAGTGGCTGTTTTGATGTCAGGCCGATTTTTAGGCTGGGTCATGACGCAGCCTCATATTTCCGCCCAAAGGCAGTAAAGGCAGCGGCGGCGGCATTTACGCTGAGCGCAACGACCAGCAGGACAACCCCGAGACCAAGTGCGAGTTCGAGCGCACCGCGAGAGGTTTCCATCGCGATGGTGGTGGTCATAACGCGGGTGTGGCCATTGATGTTGCCGCCAACGATAAGGACTGCACCAACCTCGGCAATTGCACGGCCAAACCCGGCCATGAGGGCGGTGGCGACGGCAAAGCGCGCGTCCCACAATAGTGTGCGGAGGCGGAGACCAGCGGGGGCACCGACCGAAAGCATGAGGTCAGCATAATCATCGGCCAATGGTTTCACCGCCTGATGGGTCAGGGTGAGGACGATGGGTAGGACCAGAACCGATTGCGCGATGATCATGGCGGTGGGGGTGTAGAGCAGGCCGTATTCGCCCAATGGTCCGGCGCGTGAAAGTAGTAAATAGATGCAAAGGCCGACGACAACAGGGGGCAGGCCCATGAAGGTGGAGAAAACAACCAAAAGCGCCTTACGCCCCGGAAATGACCAGATTGCCATTGCTGCGCCCAGTGGAGCCGCGATGAGTGCCGCGATTGCGACGGCGGCGAGTGAAACACGCAGGCTAAGCCCCACGATGCCGAGCAGATCGGAATCGAGCGTCAAAAACAGGGTCAAAACACCGGCGATGGTTTCCACTATAGCTCCCTTGTGGGGCTGCTGTTGGGCAGGTCTGAATTCTATTCAGATTTAGTGTGGAATTGAACACCGAAGCAAGCGGCAGAAGGTCGCAGGGGTGCGGGTGAGCAGTTTTGTGGTAGAGTCTATGAATATGAAGAAAGATCGCTCATCACCAATCAGTTTACTGAGCTTCGTTACGGTGCTGACACTGTTCGTTGGTGTTGTGATGGTGATTTCGGGGTTAGTTCAGCCGTTGCTGCCGTGGGCTGATAAATCAGAAGTGCGGGGCATAGTCGTACGGTTGGATGACATTCCATTAGGTGCAACCAAAACTGTCAGTTTTGAAGGTAATCCTGTTATCATCAGGCGGCTAACGCCGGAACAATTGGCTGAGGTTGGGCTGGTTGATGTGGCGGTTCTTCGTGATCAAAGCGCCAGAAACCCGAACCTTGCGCAGGATGCTAAAGCGATTGTTGGCAATAGAATTGTGGATACGAAGGATGCGTTTGTCATCGTTTGGGGTGTTTGCCCGGGCACTGGAAGCGGACTGATCAATGCCGGTGATTTTGAAGGATGGTACTGTGTCCGATATGCGGGGCATTTCGATGTCTTGGGGCGCATTAGGAAGGGAGCGAGTGTTGAGAACCTCTCTATCCCCCGTTATTCGATTGCCGATCAAAACACATTGGTTTTGTTGCCCGACCAACGCTTACCAAGTGAGGATGAATTGGAGCGGCTGCTGTATGGGCGGAAAATAGGTTCCTGACTCCTTTTTCATGGGGAGTTCGCCCGTTGAGACCGGCTGTTGTTTGGAAAAAATCAGGTACTGCCTCAATGTTAACCTGATCTTGTGGCCATGATGCAATTACACACTACTTTCTGTGGCGAACGTGTTTGTTTGCGTATTTGCAAGCGCGACATGATCAGGTAAGCGGTACCTGCCCGATAGGGTAGGTTTTCGAATCGAAGGTTGAGGCGATTTTGTCTCAAAAAATCTGAACAGATCAGGAGTGGCCTCATGGCGGTGCGTGTAGCGATTAGCGGCTTTGGTCGGATTGGGCGTTTGGCGGCCCGTACAATCATTGAATCCGGGCGCGACGATATTGAAATTGTCGGTGTTAACAATCGTGGCCCTGTCGAAGCGGCAGCTCATCTGTTCAAATATGATAGTGTTCATGGCCGGTTTGGCAGCGATGTAAAAGTTGTCGATGGTCAGTTGGATATGGGCAAAGGCCCGGTTCCGTTCACCCGTCACACCAACCCGGTTGATTGCGAATGGGGTGATATGGACGTGGACATCGTGCTGGAATGTTCTGGCAAGTTCACTGACCGCCCTGACGCCGCGTTGCATTTGGAAGCTGGCGCAAAACGCGTTTTGGTCTCTGCGCCTTCAAAAGGTGCCGACAACACCATTGTTTACGGTGTGAATGAGGCTGATCTGAACGCCGAAGATCAGGTTGTTTCCTGCGCGTCGTGCACCACAAACTGCCTGGCGCCTGTTGCCAAAGTTCTGAATGATGTTTGTGGCATTGAGCATGGGTTCATGACCACAATCCACGCCTATACCGGCGATCAGCATACTTTGGATGCCAGCCACAAAGACCTGTACCGTGCCCGCGCTGCGGCGATGTCGCTGATCCCAACGAAAACCGGTGCTGCGGCCGCGATTGGTTTGGTGTTACCAGAGTTGAAGGGCAAGTTGGATGGTACTGCCATTCGCGTGCCAACCCCAAATGTTTCCGCTGTTGACCTGACGTTCCACGCCAGCCGTGATGTGACGCCGGAAGAAATTAATGCGGCTATGAAGGCAGCCTCAGAAGGTTCAATGGCCGGTATTCTTGGCTATACCGATGAAAAACTGGTTTCGGTTGATTTTAACCATGATCCACATTCGTCAGTTTTCCACGCAGAGCAGACCCGTGTGATGGCCAACCGTATGGTTCGCATCCTGAGCTGGTATGACAATGAGTGGGGCTTTTCTCACCGCATGGCTGATTTGGCCGTTGCGATGGGTCGCCAGATGGGTCGCGTTTAAGCCAAGTCACTTAGAAGGGACGTTACATGTCGTTCAATACGCTTGATGATATGGACCTGTCGGGGAAGCGTGCGCTGATCCGTGTCGATATTAACGCCCCTTTTAAGGATGGCAAAGTTACGGACGATACCCGCCTGCGCGGGATCGTTCAGACGGTGCACGATGTGATCGCGGCTGGTGGTAAACCTGTTTTGCTGGCTCACTTTGGCCGACCAAAAGGGCAGGTTGTGCCAGAAATGTCATTGGCCCCATTGGTGGCACCTTTGGCCGAAGTTCTGGGTATTCCGGTTGGATTTTGCCCTGAAAGCACGGGCGGAATTGCGGCTGCTGCGATTGCAGCATTGCCTGCTGGTGAGGCGATTTTGCTGGAAAACGCCCGGTTTAATGCGGGTGAAGAATCGAAGGATGCTGCGGTTTCCGCTGCCCTAGCGGCTGAATACGCTGCGCTGGGCGATGTTTATGTGAATGATGCGTTTTCTGTATCACATCGTGCCCATGCATCGGTCGCGGCGATTGCCCATGCATTGCCTGCCTGCGCTGGTCGGTTGATGCAGAAAGAGCTGGAAGCATTGAACGCGGCGCTGGGTGCGCCCAAACACCCAGTAATTGCAGTTGTTGGTGGCGCGAAAGTTTCCACCAAACTGGAACTGCTGGGCGCACTGTCAGAAAAAGTTGATCAGATCATCATCGGCGGTGGCATGGCCAATACGTTTTTGGCGGCGCATGGCCACGATGTAGGCAAGTCACTGTGTGAGCATGACATGACGGACACGGCATCGGCGATCATTGAAAAGGCCGCTGATGTTGGGTGTGAGATTGTTTTGCCAACCGATGTTGTGGTTGCCCGCGAGTTCGCTGCGAATGCACCGCATGAGACGGTTTCCGCGAATGACTGCCCAGCAGATGCAATGATTTTGGATGCTGGTCCGAAATCAATCGAAGATATCGCAGGGCGGTTCGAAGCAGCCAACACCGTTGTTTGGAATGGCCCGCTGGGGGCGTTCGAACTGACGCCGTTCAACACTGCTACGGATGCTGCCGCGCTAAAGGCCGCAGCGCTAACCCAAGCAGGAGAGTTGTTGTCTGTTGCTGGTGGTGGCGATACCGTCGCGGCGTTGAATGCATCAGGTGCTGGACCGCAGTTTTCTTATGTTTCGACGGCAGGCGGTGCCTTTCTTGAATGGATGGAAGGCAAGATTTTGCCAGGGGTTGCGGCGTTGGAAGTAGCACAACGTTAACCCTGATACGCTTGACCAAACACCTGCCTGTGCGCTACCGCAGGCACTAACAAATGTACTTGGCCCGACCGGAGATATATCATGAAAGCATCGCGCAACGTTCGCCGCATTTTGGCAAATTACGAAGGTGAAACGCCTGGTGTAAAAGCCAAACTGCATGGCATGCTGATGAATGGTAAGCTGCGGGGCACCGGCAAAATGGTGATTTTGCCAGTTGATCAGGGTTTTGAGCATGGTCCTGCGCGCAGCTTTGCGCCGAACCCTGATGCATATGACCCGCATTATCATTACCAGTTGGCCATCGAAGCGGGCCTTAGCGCCTATGCAGCGCCGCTGGGCATGTTGGAAGCTGGTGCAGATACATTTGCTGGTCAGATCCCAACGATCTTGAAAGTGAACTCCTCAAATTCATTGGTGCCGAGCACCGCGCCATATGATCAGGCGATCACTGCCAGCGTCGATGATGCGCTGCGTCTTGGTTGTTCTTGCATTGGTTTCACGATCTATCCGGGCTCGTCTGAAGGCCTGTCGATGTTCGAAGAAATCTCTGCCATGCGCGAAGAGGCTGCTGCGAAGGGTATTGCGACAGTTATCTGGTCCTACCCACGGGGTGAGGAGCTGTCGAAAGCTGGTGAAACGGCGATGGATGTTGGTGCTTATGCAGCGCAGATTGCTGCCTTGTTGGGCGCGCACATCATTAAGGTGAAATTGTCATCTGACCATCTGGAACAGGATGAGGCCGCTAAGGTTTATGCTTCAGAGAGCATCGACATTGCAGATCAGGCTGCACGGGTTCGTCATTCCATGCAGGCTGCGTTCAACGGTCGCCGCATTGTTGTATTCTCTGGCGGTGCCAAGAAGGGCGAAGATTCAGTCTATGATGACGCACGCGCTATTCTGGCTGGCGGCGGCAATGGTTCAATTATCGGCCGGAACGTTTTCCAGCGCCCGCGTGAAGATGCATTGAAATTGCTGGGCGACATCATCGACATCTACAAAGATAAAGATGCGGACTAAAACGCCACTAGAGCGTTTTCCGAGCAAACCGGTTCATATCGGTCGGAAAACACTCTAAACTGACGAAAAAGAGCGCTCCACGGCTTTAATCTGTCGTTTTGGAGCGCTTTTTCTTTTGCCTCGTGCGTATTGGTCAAAAGTCAGAAGAAAACGCAAAACGCCCAAAGGTTAGATATGCCAAAGAATACCGGACCGACATCTGCACTGGACCCGCGTGCGTTAATTGTCGAATCCTATCGTATTGATGGGATTACGCCTGCGGATTGTCGGACGATCTATTTGGATTGGGCGTTAGGTGTCGACCCTGCGCGGGACATGGTTCAGGACACGGCGGAATTGTTGGCATTCCATGGCGAAAGTGAACCTGACCACCCGATGACCGCGGTTTTGCGCGAAGGGGTGGAGCGTTCGGCGGAAAAACCGCGCCGGCGGGGCCGCAGGGCGCAATAAGCGCCCCACGTTGTTGTGTTATTGTGCTTTACGCCAGCCTGCTTTGGCAGGGATTTTATAGGTCCATGGCAGGCCTGCGTTCCGCCAACCATTGATTGAACGTGCGCCGGTGGCTTTGTCTTTGTCGCCCTCAAAACCTTCGACCAGGTTCCAAACGTTGGTGTAACCGGCCTTGATAAGGTGTTTTGCTGCGACGGCTGAGCGCCCGCCTGACCGGC
Source organism: Pikeienuella sp. (assembly GCA_049600095.1). GTDB lineage: Bacteria > Pseudomonadota > Alphaproteobacteria > Rhodobacterales > Rhodobacteraceae > Pikeienuella. The sequence goes on from JBMYPG010000022.1 coordinate 27,055, forward strand.
AGATTAAGAAGATTGGTGTTGATTTATCGCCGTTTTTAGCAGCGATAGCGGCCTTTGCTTGCGTCAGAAAACCGGCATTGCCAACCATTTTATATTTGCCAGACTTTGCATCAAAGTCATGGGTGACGATGCCTAATGGCACGATGGCATCTACCCCCTTCGCATGGCCAACAAAGCTGATTTCCACTGGATCACGAACATCAAGAAAGATGATGCCAGGGTCAGCCTGAAGCGCGGTGTTGGCGTCTGTGGGGCTGAGGTAAAGGCCCAGAGGCGTGTGGCGATGTTTGGATAAATCTTTTTCAGACACGCTGGATTTTATGTCGCCTGCGAAAGCTGTGCTGATTGAAACAGCCGCTAACAATGCCGCTGTGAGTAGAGATTTTACCATCTTGTAGTCCTTTGGTGGGCCAGTGTTACTGATCGAATACCCGACCGCAAACCGCGGCCGCTTTGTGCTGGATCAATTGTACAGTTTATTTTTGATGAAATAGGGGAAGATTGAGGAAGGATGCAATGAACATTGGCGTGAGTATTGGTCATTGCGGTTATCTCTGAAAGAACGAGTTTTTCTGCTCCAGCTAAAGGACAGGTTAATTCTATGGGCTAAAGCTGGAAACTAAATAGATTGGATCTATTGTGGTTTGATGCCGCTCCTTTGATAGCATTTACTGTACCAAAGGAGACAGAATTTGGGACTGAAACGGACTGACGAATTCAGCCAAGACGCGGTTCGTATCGCGCTGGCCAGTTGGCTTACGCGCAAACAGGTGGCTGATTTAGAAGTTCGACGACTGAATTCAAAATTGCATCGGTACCAGATTTCGAAAAGTGTCACCGCACACTGATGCAAAATGTGCAGATCAGCTGTGAATGGCGATGACGGGATGAGAAGTATCTTGATAACGCCTATCTGGTGGCCAAGATTCACGGCCAGTCAGCCAAACCAGCCATTCAGGCAGTCGCAACGAAAACTCACTTTGTCCCGCCAGCTGGACATCGATCTACTTAAACTCAAAGTCCGCTCACTCTAAACTGCTTTCACCCGTCATTTTGACACAAAGCGAGTTGGGGTCTGGTGACGGGCGGCAACATAGGTAGGTATTCCTACCTCACATC
>JBMYPG010000023.1:0-27985 GCA_049600095.1 Pikeienuella sp.
GTGGGTGCAACCCACCGCCGCTAAAAAAACAAACCAATTTCAAACCAAAAACCGCGATACACCGGTTAATATCCGGTAAACAAAATTTACGTTATTCTGTTATATCAAAGGCTTATGGAAAATCACGCACGCGTTACGCTTTGATACGCCGCGATACGCAGGCAATCAAAAAATCAAACGTGCTGGCCGCCATTAATTTCAATCTCCACCCCGGAAACATAGCTGCTTTCCTTGGTGCAAAGATAGTAAATCGTCCGCGCCACTTCCTCTGGTTTTCCCAGTCGCCGCATCGGTAATTTCGCCGCCAATTCTTCCGTCCCGGGGCTCAGGATTTCGGTTTCAATTTCCCCCGGCGCAATCGCATTCACCCGCACGCCTAGGGGGCCAAAATCATGGGCCATTTCCCGCGTCAAACCAGCCAACGCCGCCTTAGAAGTCGAATAGGCCGCCCCCGCAAATGGATGCACCCGCGACCCAGCGATAGAAGTCACATTCACCACCGCCCCCTCAGCCGCCTGCAACTCATTGATCAACCCACGGGCCAGCACGACAGAGGCGAAAAAGTTGACATGAAACACCTGTCCCCAGGTTCGCAAATCCGTATCAATCGTATTCAACCGCGCCCCATCCTGCCCCTTGGGCGAAATCCCGGCATTGTTCACCAAGGCTTCCAGCTTTCCGTTTTTCAGACGCTTGCGGATGGTTTCAACAGCTTCGATAGTCGAATGAGGATCAGCTAAATCGACCTGAATATGATCTTCCTCACCAGCCTCCCACGGGCAGTCCTCCGGAAACGGATGGCGGGAACAGGTGATCACCCGCCACCCAGCCGAGGAAAACCGCTTCACCGTCGCATGCCCAATCCCCCGGCTTGCACCGGTCAACAAAAGGGTTTTGCGTTCACTGTTAGAGGCTGATGCGGGGGTCATGGCAACACTCCGAAGGCCGTTGATCGTGGCCGTGAAATTACCCCCTCAACCTAGTCATCACACCGCCCCACGTAAAGCGGCGGAGCAGTTAAATTTTGCCGAGCTAGTTGCCCTGAACAAAGTCCTGGATAACATCACGTGCCGGATGTTTTTTCAGGTTCAACGTGTGCCCGCCCTCATCAAACATCACCAACTGCAACCCCGGCCTGCCAGCAAAACGTTGCTCGGCCAGACGATAATCCAGTGCGTCATCATCACGGGTCAGAATCAACAGGGTTGGAATATCGGCATGCCCACCATCCTCAAGGGCCGTGTAACCCGCCACTTGTTCGGCTGTAGTCGTCAAGGATATGGCACGACGGGTGCTTTCCTCGGTGATGCCAACATGTTTAGCCATCTCCTCGCTGGGTTTTGGCACAGGGTTGATCATGACAATCTGGTCAGCACCAATATGGCGGCCAAACCAATCGGCCCAAAACCCGCCTAACGAAGTGCCGAACACTGTGACATTGCGGCCAGCCAGTTCCTCAGCTGCTAGTTTTTCCAGCAACACCTTGGTACCTTCGATGTCGAAATAATTGTAATTCACGCCAATCGTGGTGTGGGATTTCTTCAACAGTTTTCTAACCCGTTTATATGTCCCATTCGGAACAGCAGACCGGAAGCCGTGGAACACCACAACAACATCATCACGAATAGGTCTGCCAACTGCGCGGTCGGGGGTGAAAATACTGGGGGCCTGATATTCAGGAGAGCCATATTCCGGGTTCAATTGGGGCTTTGCGCCCGCTGCCAAAAACAACACACACAGCACTGCCGTTACAAATCTGATCACCGCATTCTCCACTCTTAAATCACCCGCGCTATCATCCGGTCAAAAACCGGCTGTGCAAATCGATATGCTGCCCAAGAAACAATCACCGTCAACCCAAGAGCGCCAATGATCATGACATAAGGGTCTGGCGCGTTCCAATAGGGTTGATAGTCAGGGATTAGGGCATGGACCACGTATAAAAAGCTGAAATGGAAGATATAGATCGGCAGAGTATAAAGGGCAGCTTTGCGCGCCCACATCCGCAACCCATCGGTCGGCTGCCACCAAATCACGTATTTCGACGCAAGCATTATGAAGAACAGACCAGGGGTCAACAGCCATTGCCAAGCGAACCGTTTAGCCATGCCGAGGGATTGGCGGTAGTCGTATGAGGCCCAGCTTTTCGATTCCAAATATGCAGTTTGGCCGACGCCTGCCCTTTCGACGACCCAGACGACTAGAATGCCCACGACAAAATATGCCCACGCCCAGCGCCGTAGGTAGACAGGCCATTTTGATGCTAGTTCTGGGTGAGGGGATTTTGCGAAGCGGCGGGATACATCGCATTTTCGATGAAGCTCAAAAGCCCAGACCCCTGCGAACCAAAGTGGAGACAACAAGATCACTGTTGGCCCTGCAATGGTGGCGCAGATGGCGAGCCATACCCAGCGTTTGATGCCGTCCAGCATGAATAGTGCTGTGGTTAGCGCGACATAAGCGAGAATGTAGTCGACGGTCCAAAAGGCCACATTACCAAACATGCCCTGACTGACAGTGTTTTCACGCCAGTATTCGCCACTGTAGGTAATGGCCTGAAAGAACTCACGAGCCAGCGCCCAGAAATCATAGGCACCTTCGAACTTATATTCAGTGATGATCGGAGAACCGACGCTGACCAGCCAAATGTCTGTGGCGAGCAGGATGAAAAAGGCCGGGATCACGACGAAATAGTATTTCAGGTAGCGGCGCAAAACTTTTTTATGGAATGATCCACCATGCGACATTGTGGCGGCGGTCATATAACCAGAAATCATCAGGAAAACCGGAATGACCGTGCGGCCCAGCATGGCAATCTGGCCTTGGTCAAAGAAGTAGGCGGGGGCCGTCGCGTGCTGCACGACCACAGCGATGGTCGCGAAGATGCGGATAAGGTCAAATGTTACCGACTGACCCGGTGGAATTTGATAACGGGATTTCATCGAGGCCCCTTTGCGCCACAAGTGTTGGCAGACAATGGCGCGAATTTGCGCAGCCCGCCATGCACGAATGCAAAGTCCATTTGGCCTGCTCTGATACTATCCGCCAGTGGGTCGCACGTAGTTGTGAGGTGTTGTCGGCGGGCCAGCCAACCGGCCAGTGCTCACCGGACTATGCAGCTAATTCTTGCCTGCCACCGGTTCTGCGATGTTCGCGTGATCGACCATGTTCCATTTTTGGTCGGCGTTACGATAGATATGTTTTCTAAGCGTGGATGATCGGCCACATCATGCGCCAGCCTTTCGCTAACAACGATGGAGCGGAATACTTCGGTGCCTGTGTTTTTGATTGAATGAGCCTAGCCGCCCTGCGATAGCCGAGGAAATCGCCGGGACCGATTGTTACTGGGTCTTCTCCGAGATAAGCTGTCGCCTCGCCCGATAGGGCATAGACATATTCCTCTTCGAAGTGGTGCACATGATGTTCGGTACTTACGCACCCCGGCGCGACCTCGATGATGAGAAAGCCAAAACCCGTTAACCCAGTGAGATCGCCGAGCGATTTGCTTGTGCGTTTGGCGTTGTCATTCAGGAAATGAGTCTTTGCCAAACCTTGCACTACAGCATTATCGGCGGCCTTGATCATATAGTTATCAGACACCAGATTGCCCTTCGCTGCTATGCTTACGGATTCAGGCGCTCCTTCACCCATGGGGCACCGGGTTCCTTACGTGTCCAGCGAAAACGGTCGTGCAATCGAAAATCTCCGTCAGCCCAGAACTCAAACTCAACCGGGCGGATGCGAAATCCACCCCAATGCGGCGGACGCGGCGGGTTCAACGGGTAGCGAGCCGCATATTTTGCCGCCTCTGCCATTAATGTTGCACGACTACGAAGGGGGCGTGATTGCTTGGATGCCCATGCACCAATCCGGCTTTGTAGCGACCGGCTGGCATAATATTCATCCGCCTGCACGCCCTCGCAACGCTCTACTGGACCGCGTGCCCGCACCTGGCGACGCAACGATTTCCAATGCATTACCAGCGCAGCCTGCGGATTCGTTTGTAACTCTTCACCTTTAGCGCTTTCGTAGTTCGTGTAGAAAACCAAACCATCCGCCTCAATTTCCTTTAACAGAACCATACGGACATTGGGCAGGCCAACTTCATCCACTGTCGCCAGTGCAATGGCGTTGGGGTCGTTTGGTTCGGCAGATGTCGCCTCACCCAACCATCGCTGCGCCAGGGCAAATGGGTCATCGTTGATGTCGTCCGTGGCAAAGATGTTTGAATTCGCGGTCATCGTCTTCTCCTAAATCTCGGCGGATCATAACGATTTGATTGGCTTGGTCTATGGCTGCGACTTGCAGAGGCGCCTTTGATCACTTAAACGAAAATGAACGCATTTTGCTTTTCCAGAGGAATAGAACATGGCTGACGGCTCAGGTCTTATGGCGGGTAAACGCGGGCTCATCATGGGCGTCGCAAACCAACGAAGCATTGCATGGGCGATTGCTCAGGCGTGCTCTGACGCGGGCGCTGAGTTAGCGTTCACGTATCAGGGCGAAGCCTTGGAAAAACGTGTTCGCCCGTTGGCAACCTCTATCGGCTCTGAATTGGTAATGCCTTGTGATGTTACCGATATGGATTCAGTTGATGCAACATTCGCTGAGCTGGAAAAAAAGTGGGGCAAATTGGATTTTGTTTTGCACGGCATCGCCTATGCAGACAAGAACGAGCTGACGGGTCGCTACGTCGATACATCAATGGCCAACTTTGATATGTCGATGAATATCTCTTGCTATTCATTCACGGCAATCGCGCAACGGGCAGAAAAGCTGATGACCGATGGCGGCAGCCTTGTAACACTAACGTACTATGGCGCAGAGAAAGTCATGCCACACTATAACGTCATGGGCGTGGCAAAGGCGGCGCTGGAAGCATCTGTGAAATACATGGCGATGGATCTGGGGCCTGACAACATTCGGGTAAACGCCCTTTCCGCTGGCCCGATCAAAACACTAGCGGCTTCGGGCATCGGCGATTTCCGTTACATCATGAAATGGAACGAGTTGAACTCCCCACTACGTCGTAATGTGACGCTGGATGATGTTGGCAAATCGGGCATGTATTTGCTGTCAGACCTTAGCAGCGGTGTGACTGGCGAATGTCATCACGTCGATTGCGGTTATCATGTTGTTGGTATGAAGGCCGAAGATGCGCCTGATATTGACGTTGTTTCGGGGCGGAAATAATGGCTGACCGGCTGCCTCATGAAAAAGGATTCCACATTAGCTGGGATCAAATGCATAGAGATAGCCGAGCACTGGCCTGGCGGCTCGACAATCAGGGACCAAACGACGACGGTTCATGGTCTGCTGTCGTCGCGATTACGCGAGGCGGCATGGTACCAGCCTGCATTATCGCTCGTGAGTTGAATGTTAGGGTTGTCGATACCATCAGCGTAAAATCCTACGACAACCAGTCTCAGGCAGAAGCACAGGTGCTAAAAGCACCAGATGCTGAACTGATGGGCAATGGAACCGGCATTCTGATCATTGATGACTTGGTGGACAGCGGCCGGACCTTAGAGGTCGTGCGCAAGCTGTATCCAAATGCCCATTTCGCAACGGTTTATGCGAAACCTAAGGGTCGTCCCATGGTCGATACTTTTATCACCGAAGTTAGCCAAGATACGTGGATATTTTTTCCTTGGGACATGGCGCTGCAATACGTAGACCCGTATAGAGGCACTAACTAAGGTGTCACGCTTTTGGATTACTTATACCGCGACGCCTTGACTGGGACTCGTTGAGCGAGGTTTCCGGAGGCGCTGCAATCTGATTCATTATGGGAAACGCGGGAGCTTCTCCATGAGATCAGGAATTGAGATCAGGTCGATCTACACAGGCGACGACCACCGCCGCTTGGCGCGAGAGAGCGACGAGGCGGATCATACGCGCCGCCCTTTGGCCCTTGCAGTCATTCTTGACGGAGGATCACGTGGTGAGGCCGCCAGAACCGGCGGCGTCGGTCTTCAGGTGATCCCGGACTGGGTATTGCGGTTTAATGCAGGCAGTCCGAAGGCGTTGAATACCCACAAGACGCCGGGCAAGAAGCTGATCTTGTCGGACGACCAGCGCGCCGCCCTGGCCAAGGCGCTGGAGGCCGGTCTCCACCCCTATCTCGACGGCGTCGTACGTTGGCGATCGATCTCGCGCTCGGGCTCCATAAAGAGTTAGGCGTCTCGATCAGTCCCGACACTGTCGGCCGTGAGCTGCACGCCATGAGCTATACGAAGCTGACCACGCCCACAGAATTATGCGCAAGGCGAAGACGCCATTGTAGTGTTCAAAAAAACTTCCGCGACATCATCACGGCAATCCGCTTAGAGGATAGCTGGCCGCTGACCTGAAACCTTAAAGCTCCACCACTTTTGAGTAGGATCCGTCCCAGACATTGGAGATGGAATATGAAGAAGTCACGGTTCACAGAGGAACAGGTTATAGCGATGATTAAGGAGCAGGAGGGCGGTGTTCCGACTGCTGAAGTGTGCCGGAAGCACGGCATCAGCACAGCGTCGTTCTACAAATACAAGTCGAAATTCGGTGGGATGGATGATTCAGATTCCCGCAAACTGAAGGCCCTTGAAGATAAGAACGCCAGATTGAAGAAGCTGCTAGCGGAACAATTGCTCGGCAATGCCATGCTAAAGGGTGTGAACTCAAAAAAATGATGACGCCCGCGGCAAAGTGGAAAGCAGTGGTTTATCTTTGTGATTAGCATGGGGTGAACCAGCGTTGGGCGTGCAATGTTCTACAGGTTGACCGGTCGAGTGTGCATTATCGCAACACCCGACCGGGCGATGCTGGTCTGCGCACAGCGATGAAAGAGGTAGCTGCAGAGCGTCGGCGCTTCGGCTATCGGTGTTTTCACATCATGCTGGAGCGCCAAGGCATCCGCATGAGCCAGAAGAAGCTGAGCCGTTTGTTCCGCGAAGAAGGGCTCCAGGTGCGCAAACGCGGTGGCCGCAAGCGCGCACTGGGCACACGCCGTCCGATGGTCATGCCTGAGACCATCAACGAGCGCTCGCGCTTGGGCTTAGTGTCAGACGCATTCACAGACGGACGCAGGTTCTGTGTGCTCGCCGTCGATGATGATTTCAGCCGAGAGTGTATGGCGCTTGTTCCCGACACATCGCTATCGGGCGAAAGTATGACACGAGAATTGGATGTGATCATTCAAATGCGCAGAATGCCGAAGACGATTGTCAGCGACAATGGAACAGAAATGACCAGTTCGGCAGTTCTCAAATGGAAGGAGGATTACAACCAAAACTGGCCACATTCGTCACTGGCAATCTCACGCCCAACGAATTTGTGGCCAAAATGATGCTGCAAAAACAGCCTGCATGAGGCCAGAAATCAATTCGCGGGTCCTCCAAAAATATGGAGGAGAGTTGGGGTTCAGGTCACTGCCCAAAGAAGTCTGGTTCCAGGACGAGGCGCGGACCGGTCAGAAGAACAAGATCACCCGCCCCTCTCGGCAGAATGCTTCGCATTCACCTGCCGGGCAGCAGATGGGCGAAGCGTGGTACTCGCCTCCGCGCACCTCACGATCAGCGTGCGAAATGGGCCTATATATTCGGCGCGTTATGCCCGGCCAGGGCAAGGGCGCCGGTCTGGTCATGCCCTGATGCGAACCCACGCCACGGTCGAGCACCTGTAGCTGATCAGCGCGGAAGTTGCGTCCGGCGCTCCCCCCATCCTACTGCTGAATCAGGCCGGATAGCATACCACTTCAAAGCCCGATGTTCCGAACAACATTATCATCGTCCCTTTACTGCCACGATCTCCGAAGCTGAGCCCCGTCGAAAATGTCTGCCAATATATTCGCGACAACCGGCTCTCGAACCGCGTGTTCAAGAACTACAACAACATCGTCGCCCATTGCTGCGAGAACTGGAAAAAACTCGTGGAACTGCCATGGCGGATCACGTCAATCGGATGGCGCAAATGGGCCAATGGCCGCATGCCATTCTTGTCCATCATCATCAATTGTAGAAATTGCTGTACGTCTGGCGCTAGTTTTGCAAGGGCGAGAACATTTGCACAAAATGAGTAAGTTTTCTGCGGCTCGAAACCAATTGCTTTGACACTTTCCCATACATTTCTGAGCGACAATATGGGAAAGCAGGCTCAGTTGCATCTCATTACTTCTTGATCATCGTTCCCGCGCCGTGACTGGTGAATAGTTCCAGCAAGCAAGCGTGTGGCGCTGTTCCGTCCATGATTACCACGGCCTCAACCCCCTGAGCGATACAGCTTAGCGCTGTTTCAGTTTTGGGGATCATGCCGCCTGCGATGACGCCGCTGTCGGTCAGTTCGCGCACATGATCGGCGGTGAGTTGGGTTATGACGTCGCCTTCGCCGTCTTTCACGCCCTGCACATCGGTTAGAAGCAACAACCGTTCGGCCTGCATCGCACCTGCGACAGCGCCGGCTGCTGTATCGCCGTTGATGTTATATGTCTCACCTTCGCGGCCTACACCAACCGGGGCGACGACGGGGATGAAATCGCTTTCGATGAAGGTGCTTAGCACCTCTGGGTTGACCTCTACCGGTTCACCAACAAAGCCGAGATCGAGAACCTTTTCGATGTTGCTTTCAGGATCGCGGGTGGTTTTCAGCGCTTTTTCGCAGATGATCAGATTGGCGTCTTTGCCGCTTAGACCGACGGCCTTGCCGCCCTGCGCGTTGATCGCGGTGACGATGCGTTTGTTGATCCGGCCTGCGAGGACCATTTCCACGACTTCTACGGTTGCTTCGTCGGTGACGCGTTTACCGTCAATGAACGAGCTTTCGATGTTCAGCCGTTTCAGCATCTCGTTAATCTGAGGGCCGCCGCCATGGACGACTACGGGGTGAACGCCGCATTGTTTCATAAGGACGATGTCGCGGGCAAAGCTGGCCATCGCCGCGTCGTCACCCATGGCGTGGCCGCCGAATTTGATAACGATGGTGGAACCGTCATGGGCCTGTAAATTGGGCAAAGCCTCGCTAAGTGTACGAGCGGTGGCGATCCAGTCACGTTTCATGGCTTTCGACTTCTCCATGCGATGTCTCCTTAAACTTGGGCATGGTCTTACCCGGTCATGCGTAGCGTCGCTAGCCCGCGAGGTGATCTATTATCGGGCAGCGCGCATTTGCATCGCCTTTGCAGGCGGATGCGATGCCAACCAATTCACCGCGCAGGGTTTGGAGTTCGGCCAATTTTTCGTCCAGAGCAGCGATATGTTCTTTGGCGATGGCCTTTACATCGGCGCTGGCGCGGTTTTCATCGTCGTAAAGGCCCAGCAATCGCCTGCAATCGTTGACTGAAAAGCCGAAAGTGCGGGCGCGGCCTATGAAAGACAGGCGGCGCAGGTCAGATTCGGCATAATCGCGATAACCATTTGCGCCGCGAAGTGGGGCGACGAGGCCAATGTCGCAATAATATCTCACGGTTTTTACGGGGAGGCCGCAGCGCGCGGCAGCATCAGAGATTTTCATTGAATTGCCCTGTTGACTTTACAGTAGCTGGAAGGATTACAGATGCGGCTAAGAAGTCAAGGAGTCTAGATTATGGCAACAGTTGCCGAGAATTTGGGAATCAATTGGCGGTGCCGTCATACATGGCGGCAGGCGTCGATTAATACATGCTGGTGCCTGTTGGGCTGTTCCATTGGTGATATGGGTACGATCCTGTTTTTCCAATTAGCGGGTATTCCCTGGCCCACCATGGCGATCATGGCCCTGGCGATTGTGAATGGTATTTTGACGTCGATTGCGTTGGAGACATTCATCCTGTCGCGCCAGATGCCGCTGAAGGCTGCGTTTCGCACCGCTGTTGGTATGTCGTTGATTTCTATGGTGGCGATGGAAGCAGCGATGAACATTGTCGATGTCACGCTGACCGGTGGCGCGATGCTGACGTTCTGGGTAGTTCCATTGATGTTGGTTGCCGGGTTCTTAGCTCCGCTGCCCTATAACTATTGGCGTTTGAAAGCGCTCGGCAAAGGATGCTGCGGGTGAGGATGTTTCTGTCCGCGCTGTTCGCGGTGGCCCTTGGGTATGGCACATGGGCCTATTTCAACCCCGGTCCCTCAGCCGGAGAAATCGCGTTCAAAGCGGCGGGGCCGGTTTTGGATGTTGCTGCGTTAGGTCAGGCTCAATTGCGTGGTCGAAAGACGTTTAATGCGATCTGTGCAGAGTGCCATGGGCAGGATGCGATGGGGGGTGATGGTGGACCGCCTCTGATTCACAAAATCTATGAACCTTCGCATCATGCCGATGGTAGTTTTTATCTGGCTGCTGCGAGGGGTGTTCAGGCCCATCATTGGGGGTTTGGTGATATGCCGCCTCAGCCGGGTGTGACGCAGGCACAGATGACGGAGATCATTGGGTTTGTCAGGGCTGCGCAGCGACAGAATGGGATTATGTGATGCGTTGGTTTGTATTGGCCGGATCGTTGATTGCGGGCGCTGCGATGGCCCATTCCGGTGCGACCGGTAAGGTCAAAGAGCGGATGGACGGCATGAAGGCGATGGGCGCGGCGATGAAGACCGTTGGTCCGATGGCGCAAGGCAAGTCGCCCTACGAAGCCCAAGCAGTGCGGGATGCGGGCAGGGCGATTGAAGCTCATGCCCAGAAAATGGTTGGCTTGTTTCCGAAGGGTAGCGACCATAAGCCAACGCGTGCTTTGCCTGATGTTTGGAGCAATGATGCCGGGTTTCAGGCAATAGCAGATAAGCTGACGCAGGCCGCTTCTGCGATGGCGGCGAATGCGGATGATCAAGGTGCTTTGGCGGATGGTTTTGCTACTGTCGCTAAGACTTGTAAGGATTGCCATCAGGTGTTTCGGGCACCTGAATAGGGGGTGTACTAAAGGGCGTTGGTTGTGTCTTTTCCAACGCGTCAGAGCTATCCCGTCTTGCGTCGGCATCTACTTTAAAGCGTTGCCAAAAGAGGTCCCGGCTCAAGGCCGGGATGACAATGAACTTTGAGTGAGCTGAAGTTTAAAATAATGGTTTCACCGAGAAAATCGTGCTGCCAGTTCGATGTGGGGTGACCAGCGGAATTGGTCGACTGGTTGCACCCAATCCAACGTCCATCCTCCAGCCTTTAGGATTGCAGCATCGCGGGCGAAGGTTGCTGGGTCGCAACTGATCGCGGCCAGCCTTGTTAGCTCTGACTTCGCGATTTCTGCCATTTGGGCCTCTGCCCCTGCACGTGGCGGGTCGATGATGGCGGCTTGAAACTCGTTTAGCTCAGCGGCCCAGACTGGGCGGCGGAATAGGTCGCGTACTTCGGTCGTGACCAAGGACATGCCGGTGGAATTTCGCCAGCCTTTGTCCAGCGCTGCCAGTGCCGCCTGATCATTTTCGGCGGCGTGGACTTCGCCCTTGCTGGCGAAATGGAGGGCGAAGGTTCCGCACCCTGCGAATAGGTCAATGTAGCGTTTGGCGTTTCCTGCTGCCTCAATCGCTGCTGCGACAAGGGCGGCTTCTCCATCCTCGGTGGCTTGTAGGAACCCGCCGGAGGGTGGGGCGACGTTGGCTGTGCCGAAACGGATGTAGGGCAGCCGGCGGGTTACGACGGTTTCACCGTTCCATGTTAGACGCGCGAGGTCATGGGTTTCTGCCAATGCAGCAGCCTCAGCAAAGCGTTCCTCCAGTGGTTTTGCCTCTGACACTGCGATGTCGAGACCGCCTTCGGTCAGCGTGACCTGTGCCTTGATGGCCCCCTTACGTGATGCGCCGAGCTTTGCTGCATCTTGGATGGGGAGGCGGGCGGCTAGCAAGTCGGGGTGGAGGACGTGGCATTCGGTGAGCGGGATAACCTCATCCGATTTATGCCGGTGAAAGCCAACCTGAACCGTTTTCTTGGTGCGGCGCGCGGTGAAGGTGGCGCGGCGGCGGCTGAAAGGGGCAGAGGTGATGGTGGGTCGAATGTCTGCCACAGGCACGCCTTGCTGAGATAGGCGTTTAGCAATTTGGTCGCGTTTCCACCCAGCTACAAAATCATCATTGGCATGTTGTAGGGCGCAGCCGCCACATGCTGCGAAATGCTGGCAGAGCGGTTTTTGGCGGTCTGGTGATGCTGTGATGATAGAAGGGCTGCTCAGGCGGTTGTTGGCGATCTCGCCCGACACAACCTCACCCGGTAAGGTAAAGGCGGCATAGATTGGTGCGCCTGATGCATTGGCGATGCCGTCACCTGCTGCGCCGAGCTGGTCGATTGTAATTTCGGTATTCAAGTCGGTTGTCATGCAGGGCGCTCCGCTGCGATCAGGAATTCTTGGTTGCCATCGCCGCCGGTGATTGGACTGTCGGCCTGACCGGATACGCGCCACCCTGATGATTGGATGAAGTCAGCGATGCGGGTGCGAATGGCGGTGTGAAGTTCGGGGTCCTTGACCAAACCACCCTTGCCGACGCCCTTTGGGCCAGCCTCAAATTGGGGTTTGATCAATGCAATCAAGCGGGCACCGGGTTTGGCCAGCGCCAAAGGTTGGGGCAGGGCCTTTTCCAGTGAAATGAAGGAAACGTCTGAGACGACCCAATCCACCGGCGGTATTAGCCCTTCTGGTATGTCGCGAGCATTGATACCTTCATGCGACGTAACGCGTGGGTCGGTGGCAATGCGGGGGTGGAGTTGACCGTGGCCGACGTCTAGCGCGTGAACGTGGTCTGCGCCATTTGCTAGTAGAACCTCAGTAAATCCACCAGTGGAGGCACCGACATCCAAGGCTATGCCGCTGGGTTTCATGCCCCACAGGTCCAGCGCATGCGCCAATTTCAGTGCGGCGCGGGATACCCATGGGCAGGGGTCGCCTGTGACCTCTACCGTCGCTGCCCCCACCTTTTGAGAGGCTTTGCGAGCGCCGACGCCATCGACCAGCACGACGCCTGCATTGATCAACGCCTGAGCGCGGGCGCGGCTGTCTGCCAGCCCTAGGGCGACGAGATGTTGATCAAGACGGGTCATATTTGCCTTTTGCCCCCAAGCTGTGATTGCGCGCAAGGGGCGGGACGGGCAAGGTTGCGGAAATCTAAGGAGCTTTCATGACTTTATCCCTAAACGAACGCATTCCCGCTGCCGCAGAGGCGCTTGCCAACCTCCGCCTGCGCCGGGGGATTGTGCCGCCTATCCCGGATTTGCCGGAGGAAATCCGCCCGCGAACGATGGACGAAGCCTATCAAGTACAGGCCGTGCTGGCGGAATTGTTGGAGAAAGAGGGGTTTGGGCCGGTTGCGGGCTGGAAAATCGGCCTGAGCAACAAAGTCATGCAGGAATATATCGGCATTGATCACCCGGCGGCGGGGGCGATGCATGTGACGGAGATGCGTGAAAGCGGCGCGATGCTGCGGACTGCTGAGATGCGAAAGCTGGGGCTGGAGTGCGAAATCGCGGTTCGGCTGTCCAGCGATCTTGCCCCCGGCGGTGATGCAGCGGCTGCGATTGGTGGAGTTATGACCTCAATCGAGATTGTGGAGGAACGGTTTGAAGATTTTAAAGTTGCCAGCAAGGAATCGATGATTGCTGATGATTTCTTTTCCCGCGGCTGTGTTTTGGGTGAGGAGGTTGAATTGGCGGAGGCTGGTGATCTGAAAACATTGGCTGGTGGGTTTTCCGTCAATGGGGAGGCCCCGGAATTTATTGGAGAGGGTACCGCCATTCTGGGCGATCCGCTAACGGCGCTTGGGTGGTTGGCCGGTTTGAAGGCTAACGACGGGGGATTAAAAGCGGGGGTGGTCGTGACCCTCGGCAGTGTTGTGAAGACGATCTATCCAGAGCCGGGACAGATTATCGAAGCGATGTTTAACCGCCTGCCGCCCGTGACGGTGTTTATAAAGTGACCAGCCTTACCAGCATGCTGCCCGCTGGTGTGCGCAGTGAGTTTGTTGATGGTGTGAAGGACGTGCGGGTGCATATTCTGACCGCCGGGGACCCAGCGCATCCGGCGCTGTTGCTGTTGCATGGTTTTCCGGAATTGGCGTTTAGCTGGCGGCACGTGATGAGGCCGCTGGCTGCTGCTGGGTATTACGTGATTGTGCCTGATCAGCGCGGTTATGGGCTGACGAGCGGATGGCGTGGTGGATATGAGGATGATCTAGCGCCCTTTGGCCTGCTGAACCTTGCTGATGATGCTGCTGCTTTGCTGGCGGCGATGGGGGTAGGGCGTGCGGTTGTTGTTGGGCATGATTTTGGCTCTCCGGTAGCGGGGTGGTGTGCGTTGACCCGGCCTGATGTGTTTAGGGCCGTTGCGATGATGAATGCGCCATTTGTCGGGCCGCCGGGGGAAGTTGGGATTAGTGGCGTTTATAGGGATTTTGCCCAATTGCCCCGCCCGCGAAAACACTATCAGCAGTATTATTGTGAGCCCGGTGCAGATGCAGAGATGCGCGGCTGTGTCGAAGGTATTGGTGCGTTTTTAAGGGCTTACAGCCATTGCAAAAGCGGTGATTGGGCCGGGAATGCACCGCGAGAACTGCCTGAATTTTCCGCAGAGGCGCTGTCGGCGATGCCGGAGTATTACATCATGGACCGCGACGCGGGTATGGCTGAGACGGCTTTTGCCTTGTGTGCGGGTGAGGATTTAGAAGATTGCACTTGGTTGAGTGATGTTGAACTGGCGGTGTTCGCTGAGACGTTTGGCTCAACTACGTTCCAAGGTAGGTTGAATTGGTATCGCGGTACGTTTGATGAGGCGGAACGGCTGCGGCAGATGGCCTATGGCGGGCAGGGGATCGACATGCCCGCTTGTTTTATCGCTGGGGCAAAGGATTGGGGCGTGCTTCAATTCCCCGGTGCGTTAGCGGGAATGGAAGCGCTGTGTGCTGATTGGCGCGGGGTTATGCTGGTTGAGGGCGCGGGCCATTGGGTGCAGCAGGAACGACCCGGCGCTGTTGTTGAGGTGGTTTTGGAGTTTGTGCGGGGGTTGTAGGTTGGGTCGCTGTTAGGCCAGTCCGAATTGGCGTCTGATGGAATCCAATGCATCAATCTGGCGGGCATCTAGCGGTGCGCCTGCGACTGAAACACGGGTTACATAGTCGATCAGGTCAGGGCCGACTTCTCCGCCAGCCAATTTATTCAGTTTACGGCCAAGGCGGCGAGCCATTTCCTCTGGGTTTGGACCTTGCCCCGCGATCCAACGGCCATAGGCGGCGAGTTCGGGTGCCTCCTCTGCTGTGGCGTTGAGAACGGTGCGAGTTTCTGTTTCCAGCGCTTTCAATTCTACCTCGGTCAATGCGCCGTCCATCGCCGCGATGATGGCAGCAATGCCAGCGGCAGCCTGGCGCGGGTCCTCTATCTGATCAACGGGGTGAAGGTTTGATTGTGACTTGAAGCCGAAACGGCGTGCTGCCAAACGAATATCATTGGCCGCGCCAAGCAGGTCATCAGCGGCGTTAGTTGCCGCACGGGCGCGTTGGTACCAGATTGCGGCACCAATTAGGATTGCGATGATGGCGAGAATAACGGGCATAAAAAAATATCCTTGCTGTAGAACGCAATGAACATGCCCGAGGATTTATCTTGGTGCAACCTTGGCTGCCGCTTCCACGCCCAAAGCCGCCCGTGCTGTTGCCGCTATATTTGCTGCTTCCATGCCTGCTGCTTCGTACATTTTTGCGGGGCTGTCTTGGTCAATGAAAGTGTCGGGGAAGACCATGGGGCGGATGCGTAGGCCGTTGTCCAATGCGCCTGATGTGGCGAGCAGGTGGAGGACGTGGGAGGAGAAGCCGCCTACTGCGCCTTCTTCGACTGTGATCAGTGCCTCGTGGTTTTGGGCGAGGTTTAGGATCAAGTCTTCGTCCAGTGGTTTGGCGAAGCGGGCGTCAGCGACTGTTGTGCTTAGGCCCTGAGCATCCAGCATTTCAGCGGCTTTCAGGCATTCGGTTAGCCGTGCGCCGAAGCTGAGGAGGGCGATTTTTGAGCCTTCCTTCACGATGCGGCCCTTGCCGATTTCCAATGGCTCGCCCCGTTCGGGCATGTCGACGCCTGCGCCTTCGGCGCGTGGGAAGCGGAAGGCGGAAGGGCGATCGTCGATGGACCGGGCGGTGGCGACCATGTGGCGAAGTTCTGCCTCGTCCGCCGCTGCCATCACCACGAAATCTGGTAGGTTGGCGAGATAGGCGATGTCGAACGAACCGGCGTGGGTTGCGCCGTCGGCACCGACCAGACCAGCGCGGTCAATTGCGAAACGGACCGGCAGGCGTTGGATTGCTACGTCATGCACGACTTGATCGTAGCCGCGTTGCAGGAATGTGGAATAGAGCGTGCAGAAAGGCTTCATCCCGCCAGCGGCCATTGCGGCGCAGAAGGTGACGGCGTGTTGTTCGGCGATGCCAACGTCAAAGCAACGATTTGGGAAACGTTCGGCAAATAGGTTCAAACCAGTGCCGTCTGGCATGGCGGCGGTTACGGCTGTGATTTTGTCGTCATCCTCAGCCTCTTGCATCAGGCTTTGTGCAAAGACTTTGGTGTAGCTCGGTGCGTTTGAGGGGGCCTTTTTCTGCTCGCCCGTGATCACATCGAACTTTGAGACGCCATGGTATTTGTCAGCGCTGCGTTCGGCGGGGGCGTAGCCTTTGCCCTTTTTGGTCAGGACGTGGATGAGCACGGGGCCGTCAGCACGCTCGTGCACTGTGCGCAGGACCGGCAAAAGCTGATCCATGTCGTGGCCATCAATAGGACCGACGTAGGAGAAGCCCAGTTCCTCAAACAACGTGCCGCCGACAGTCATGGTTTTCATCATTTCCTTGGCGCGGCGGGCACCTTCGCGGAAAGGTTCTGGTAGCAGAGAGGCGGCGGTTTTTGCGGCTGCCTTGAAATCCTGAAACGGATCACCGGCATACATGCGGCTTAGGTAGGCTGACATTGCACCAACGGGTGGGGCGATGGACATTTCGTTGTCGTTCAGGATGACGAACAGGCGTTTGCCCAGATGCCCGGCGTTGTTCATCGCCTCGTAGGCCATGCCAGCGGACATGGAGCCATCGCCAATCACTGCGACCGCATCGCCGGGGTCAGCGCCAAGATCGCGGGCGGCAGCGAAACCTAATGCGGCAGAGATGGAGGTGGAACTATGGGCGGCACCGAAGGGGTCATATGCGCTCTCGCTACGTTTGGTGAAACCTGAGAGGCCTCCACCCTGACGAAGGGTGCGGATGCGGTCGCGCCGTCCTGTTAGGATTTTGTGGGGGTAGCATTGATGCCCCACATCCCAGATGATTTTGTCTTGTGGCGTGTTGAACACGGCATGAAGTGCGACGGTGAGTTCGACAACGCCCAAACCAGCGCCCAGATGCCCGCCGGTGACGGAAACGGCAGAGATGGTTTCGGCGCGAAGTTCATCTGCGAGTTGGGATAGTTCGCGATCCGATAGCTTTTTCAGCGCATCAGGTTCGGGCGCGCGGTCGAGCAGCGGTGTTTCTGGGCGGTTGTGCAGATTATCAGCCACTATATCCGGGCCCCGTCATAAATTAGCTTCGGCGACATACCGAATATTTAGCTGCGAGGCAAAGAGCATCGGCTGCTGGCCCAAATTTAGCCAGATGATCAGCGGCTGCGTTTGCCAATTCATCGGCGCGAGTGCGCGCGCCCTCTAGCCCCAGCAAATTCACAAATGTTGCTTTGCCTGCATCTGCATCCTTACGCAACGCCTTGCCCGCCACGGCTGCGTCGCCTTCAATATCTAGGATGTCATCCCTGATCTGAAAGGCCGACCCAAGGTCGCAGGCGTATTTTGATATGGCGTTAAGATCGCTATCCGTTGGTTTGCCGAGCAATGCGCCAGCCTCTGCCGAGAATTTTATCAGTGCGCCGGTTTTTAGGGATTGGAGTTGTTCGATTTGTGGCAGGGTTAGCGGTGTTTCCGCAGTTTCTGCTGCAATATCAATCATCTGCCCACCAACCATGCCCAATGCACCGGAAGCGCGGGCGAGGCGGAGGCATAGGTCGGCGCGAACGGTTGCATCATCGTGGGTATCAGGTCCAGCCAGAATTTCAAAGGCAATGGTTTGAAGGGCGTCGCCCGCGAGCACGGCAGTTTCCTCGTCCCATTTTTTGTGGACAGTTGGCAGGCCACGGCGCATGTCGTCGTCATCCATGCAGGGCAGGTCGTCATGGATAAGCGAATAGGCGTGCAGACACTCAATCGCCGCTGCAACCCGGTTGGCCTGTTCTGAGGTTCCGCCGGTTAACATCGCCGCTTCGATCACCAAAAACGCGCGCAGTCGTTTGCCGCCGCCCAACGCACCGTGGCGCATCGCGGCTGCAACCCGCCCCAATGGGCTGTCATCGACAGGGGGCAGTAGGTTGTCGAGCGTTGTAGAGGCGCGGTCTGCGGCGCTGATTAGGGCGGCGGTAAAGCGATCAGTTTCTGCGGGCGTTAGGATCATTCGGAACCGAAGGGCTCCGTCCCTTTTGCTGTGCCGTCAGCGCCTTGAATGATTTTCTGGACGCGCAATTCCGCGTCCTTCAACCGCGCCTCACAGACTTTGCGAAGTGCGGCACCGCGTTCGTAAAGATCAATGGAGGCATCCAGCGGGGCTTCGCCATTTTCGAGCTGGCCGACGACGCGCTCAAGTTCTGCCATCGCTTCTTCAAAGCTCATCTCGGAAACCGGGCGGTCGGTCATTTTGAATGCTCCAATAGGACTTTGACGTGGGCTGCTGTGGAATCTGACAGTGCTGACAGGCTATATCCGCCTTCCAACGTTGAAACCACCCGCCCGTCGCAATGTTTGTTGGCCAGATCACAAAGTTCTTGGGTAATCCACGCGAAATCATCCTCTACGAGATTGAGGTTGGCTAGCGGGTCGTCGGCATGGGCATCAAATCCGGCCGAAATGACGATTAGGTCGGGTTTATGGGCGTCGATTGCGGGTAGCAGCTTGTCTCTCCAAGCTGCGCGGAATGCAGCACCGCCGGACATCGGGGGTAGAGTGGCGTTGTGAATGTTTCCGGCACCTGTTTCATGCTCCATGCCAGTGCCCGGATAGAGTGGGGATTGGTGGGAGGAGCAGAAGCAGATGCGAGGATCATCCCAAACCACATCTTGCGTGCCATTGCCGTGGTGAACGTCGAAATCGGCGATGGCAACGCGCTTGACCCCATGGTTTGCGAGTGCATGCAGCGCGGCAATAGAAGCGTTGGCGAATAAGCAGAATCCCATTGCCGAGGTTTTTTCGGCGTGATGACCGGGTGGGCGCGTTGCGCAGAATGCAGCCCGGGCTTTGCCGGTCATAACATGGTCGACGGCCATCACATTTGCCCCCGCAGCGCGGCGGGCGGCGTTTAATGAACCCGGGGACATATGGGTGTCGGGGTCCAGCGACGTTACGCCAGAGTCTGGAGCTGCATTAATAATTGACTGGACGTAAGAAGATGGATGAGCAAGCATAATACTCTCATCAAAGGCTAGAGGCGCCGATAATTGAACTGCGTCCTTGAAGATGGGGTATTCCAGTACTTTGCTAATTGATTTCAGGCGGTCCGCTCTCTCAGGATGCCCTGAAGGGGTCACATGTTCGAGACATTCTGGGTGCGAGACAATAATAAGTGTCATAATCTTCCTTTCGTGCGTATATATTACCCTGAGTAGGGGGAATGTCGTCAACTGGTGGGAGCTACTGGTTGAATTTAAGTTGGTCTTGTGGGGACAATGGCTGACCAGAATATAAATTCAATGCTGTTTGCGTTCTCCAGTTGGGTAAAGGCGCTCGATGATAGAGAATACGGACAACGTAGGCGACAGCGGTACGCTGGAGCTAAACAATGTTCAGGTTATGACCACAGGTGTGGTCGACGGCGAGACCTTTGTCTTTGCCGCGGGCAACGACGATGGCATTTCGGTCTTTCGACTTGAGAGCGATAATACCCTTACGTCTATCTTTGATATTAACGACAACAACAGCCTATTCCTTAACAATGTCCGAGAATTAGAATTCGTTGAAATTGGCGGCAACCCCATTCTTGTGGTTGGTAGTTTAGAAGACGCCATATCAACATTCTCGGTCGACACTGACGGCACTTTGGTTGAGTTAGACCAGCTTGAGGACGATGGCAGTTTACTGCTGAATAACGTGCTCGGCATGACGACTGTTGATGTTGGTGGTACGCTGTTTGCCGTTACGACGAATTCACAAGGCGGCGGTGCTAGTGCCAACGAAGGCATCTCTACTTTTTCGATTGATTCCAATGGTATAATTACCACAGAGGATCAAATCGATGCCTTAAGTATTGCAGGGCTGGAGCTGGACAGCGCCCGCGATGTTGAATCTATCGTCGTTGATGGTACGACATTTGTTATTGCGGGTGGCTTAGATGACGGTCTGTCGGTGTTCTCGATTGACAGTTCCGGTACGCTAACAAATGAGTTCAACGTTGCGGATGATGCGACATTACTTTTGGATACTGTACGCGGGATTGCGACAGCGACTGTCGATGGCTCAGCTTACGTATACGCCGCTGGTAACGATGGTGGGATTTCTGTTTTTGAAATCGATAATACCGGCACTTTGACGAGTGTTGAAAACCTAGCTGACGATGCTGATACAGAAATAAATAATATCCATTCGATTGAAACGATTGTTGGCCCATCTGGAGAAAAATTTCTATTCGTCGTCGGCAATGATGATGCGCTTGATGTCTTTTTTATCGAAGACGATGGCACGCTAACCCAGAACAACACTTTTCTTGATGATGCGTCGACGTTTATTGGCAATGCCCGTGATGTTGCGATTACGGTCGAAGATGGGACCTTGGTTGCGATTGCTGGCGGTAATGGTGAAGATGGTATCAGCGTTTTCACCGTTCCGTGCTTTACGCCCGGTGCGATGATCCGCACTTTGTTTGGTTTAACTCCGGTCGAAGAGATCATCGCCGGAGATTTAATTGCGACCCGCGATAACGGGTACCAACCTGTGCGGTATGTCGCGCGACGAAAGCTGAAACAAGACGATTTAGCAAAAGCGCCGCACTTAAAGCCGATCATCATTCGCAAGGGGTCATTAGGTGAGGGGCGGCCTAATCAGGATTTGATGGTCTCGCCGCAACATCGAATGTTGATTTGCGGCTTTCAGGCTCGGGTAATGTTCGAATCCGAAGAAACATTGGCGCCTGCGCTGGCGCTGGTGAATGATAAATCCATTCGGGTTGCGAAGGGTAAAAAGCAGGTCGAGTATATTCATTTGGTTTTTGATCAGCATGAAATCGTCTGGGCTGATGGTGCCGTGACCGAGAGTTTTTATCCCGGTGCCGAAGCCATGAATGGATTGGACCAAAAGGTTAAAGACGAACTGTTTGAAATTTTCCCAGAGTTTCGGATGGGCGCGCTGGGCGGTTTTGGCCCGCCTGCACGACCATTGTTGAAACGTTATGAGGCCGAGGTGTTTACCTCTCGCACGCGGCCATATGCGTTGCTGACCACCCAATAGGCCCGACCGAACAGAATGCCTGCTGGTAGGCCGTTGGCGAGGGTGAAAATGATTAGGTAGACGCTGGTTTCAGTGGCCGCCGGTGCAATATTTTCCAACATACCTTGCACAAAACGGGACCAGAAGATGGTCATGAAGCACGTCATTGAAAGCCATTCGCCTTTTAAGTGCACCTTCCAGCCGTCAATGACTGTCGTTAAAGCAGGCTGTCTGCGATAGCCATATGTGGCACCGAGCGCGTAAGCTGCGATGAAGCACGGCCAGACCAAGGCGGGGGTTGGTAGGGCGGCAATGGTTAGCAAACTCATCACACCCAACAGGGGTGGTGTTGCGAAGACCCAGGCTGGAACGCTTCGTTCACGGCTGGAGTTAAGGCCGAGCAATATAAGACCAACCATGAGTGGCCAAACCCAAACCGGGACGTTTGTAAGTATCTGAAGTATAGCAACTATCCTTTAGGTAAAAAGAACTTCCCAAAGCAGGCGACCGGGCGAGAGGGTGAATGCACCTGCTATGCCGAGGCCGCCAATGATGACGCCCATCATCGCCTTTTTATGAGCGCTGACCCGGCCCTTTCGGATTGAGTAGATCGAAAACGGCACGGAAAACAAAACCAAGATCGAAAAGAGGTGAATTGGGCTGAGCCCGATTGGGGAGTCGAACGAGTTAATGGCGAAGGTGACAATGGCGGTTGTCAGCATGCAGATAACCCAGATGCGCCCCAAGAATTTGTGCAGCTTGGTTCCCTTTTTCATTGGCAAAATGATGAACGTCAGGAAAAGGGCAATAAAAACCGTTGCGAGGTGGATTTGGACGGCGCCTGAGGCGGAGAAGATCGGGGCGAGGTTCATCTTACTGTCCCTTCAACGCGGAAACTGCGGCCGCTATACCAGCGTCAGCAAGGGTGATGCCCATGTGATCAACGCCGGGCACGACCTGAACGTTCACGTCGCTAAGGCCCTGATAACCGGGGGCACCGTGCAATTCATCCTCGGCACCGACTACGATGGTTAGTGGTGCTTTGGTCGATGCGAGGTCAGTCGCCCAGTCTGTGGGATTAACCGATTGCATCATGCGAAACGTATATGCTGGGACGGTTGCACCGTCATCGTTCGGGTCGGTGGCCAGAGCGACAACAGGTAGGTGGTTGAATGCTGTGATGCCGAAGGAGTTTAAGGTGCTTAGCGAGATGATCCGGGGGATTGACGGCGTGGCCCAGGGAACCTCAGGTGCGTAGGGGTTTTTATCGGCCATTGGGGCTGCGTCATGGGCGAGATAGGGCGACAGCAGTGTCACGCTATCAAAATTATTGCTGGCAGCACCGTAGCTGAGCGCGATGCCGCCGCCCATGGAAAAGCCGAGAAGGTGGGCGTTTTCTGCGCCTGCAAATTCCGGCAGTGCTTTGCGGAGATCATCCAAATCGTCCTGAACTTGGCCGATGTAATCCACATCGCCGCGACGGCCACTGGCCCCATGACCGCGAATGTCAGGAACGATGACAGTGTAGCCATTTTCGTTCAGTGCCTGTGCAAGTGGGTGCAGTGCGTTGCCCGCCCCGCCTGAGCCATGAAGGGCTAGAACGATCTGCTTTGGATCGCCGGTATAGCGGCGATAGGCGATTTGTTCCCCATCACGAGCCTGAAGGAACTCAGAGGTGGGAAGCTTTGACCAATCGACCTGATCAAAGCGTTCTGAAATATGGGTGAGGTGAATTTCCGGCCTGCTTGGGGCCATGGCTAAACCAATCGCAGCAAGCAAAACAAAAATCGCCAAGGAGATTAAGGCAAATCTGAAAATCTTTTTTAGTAATGATTGCAATGCGTTCACAGCGGTGTTTCCTCGTCTTTCACTTTCCAAACAAAATGCTTAAAAGAGAAATGGCTTCAATCGGGGCTTCGCGAAAAATGCTTTCGAATGCGTGAAAAGGCACTAATGTAATTGGCGATGCGTAGAAATTTCGAACAACTGACTGACCTGCGGGTTATCGCAATTGCCGTAACGGTGATTTTCGGCTGCACAATCGCGGGGCCTTTTGGAACCGTGGAGCTGCCTTTGTGGCTGCGTGCCATTTATTGGAGTTCGGTTCTAATTGTCGCGTTCTTTATGAGCTTGACGATCATTTTTTACTTTTACGAAGGTCCGTTATTGAAGCGGATTGATCCGCTTATTCGCGGAGTCACCGGGGCTCTCGTATTTTCGATGAGTTATAGCGTTTTTCTGGTAGCGGCTACGCCAGCAATTCTAGGCGACGGGGGCAATGTGCCTAGTTACTTGGATATGCTGCTGTATTCTGGGCCAATTGCCGTAGCAATAACAATTATCGTCCATCTATTTCGGCGCAGTAGTGGGGATTTACCTGCAACCTATTCCAGTACGCCGCGTCTCGTAAAACGACTGAAACCCGAACTTGGTCAAAAATTACTGAGGCTTTCTATGCAAGACCATTATGTCGAAGCCTTTACCGACAAGGGTAGCCAGCTTGTTCTCATGCGGTTCACTGATGCCTTGGCGGAATTGGATGAAGCCAAAGGTTGGCGGATTCACCGGTCCCATTGGGTTGCTGAGGCAGCGATTACAGATATGCGCAGGTTTGATGGCAAGACCTTTGTGGTTTTGGGTGAGGGCGTGGAGTTGCCCGTCAGCCGGACGTATTTGCCCAAGCTAAAAGACGCGGGTGTCGTTGATCGGTTTTTGAGTTAGCCTACCGTTTATTCGTGACCGAGCCTCTGTTAACGCGAATGGGCGCAATGTCCCAGTCGCAAGTAGATCGAATGAGCGCTTCAAGGGCTGGCTGGATGAGACCCTGATTGTGAGATCATTGGCATGAATGGCATGAATGGGGTCAAACAAGGCCTGTGCAGATTGCCCGCTGAAAGCTGACCCTTTGCGTTGCATAAGTGCGGTAACGCTATCCAGCACAATCAAAACGGATTTACAGCAACAGGACATTCTGATTACCTCAGCCCCCCCGATACAGAAGAGACTAGACCAGATAGCGGGGCTTGACTGGTAGCCGGATGCGCCGGAGTTGGTTGAGTTTCTTGCAAATCCCATCCGGTTTCATACAATGCATGAAAGGGTTGGGTTGTTGCTGTCCCTTACAAAATCTGAACTGTTATGCCCCTTCTATGTAACCTAGACGAACCAGTGAGACACTTTTGGGGTCACTGTAGATTGTCTCTGAGAACTTCGTAGGGGTCTTGCCGTTGTGCGCACCGTGTGGCCATTGATGTCCGTCGTCAAATGAAATGGGACATCAGATAGGTCTGAGCATTGGAGGCTCCGGCTCGTTTGTGTGATTGATTGTGCGGCTTGTTTTTGATGTTGCAAGCGGCGTTGTTGGATTGTCTGTTTCTTGATCATTTTCCTTTCTCGAAGAATGGCTTTGTCACGACCGAAGTAGACGTCAGCAGGCGTGACGTTACTTAAGCTCTCGTGGTAGCGCCGGTTGTTGTAGTAATCGACGAAGGTGCCAATCTGACGTTCGAGGTCTCCTGGCTGATAGTAGTTTTCGAGCAAAACCCGGTTCTTTATCGTTTAATGCCAACATTCCACTGCCCGGCAGTGGTTTGCTTGCAAACCATGAGAGGGATCTTGCCCTGGGTTTGCGGGTGAAATGGTGCGCCCCGCACGTGGCCCATCTTCTGATCTTCCAGCCATTCAGCTAGGTCGCCCGAGACGTAACAGGACCCGTTATCGCTGCGCAGGCGCGGCTTGTGGCGCACAACGGCTTGATCGCAGCCTGACGCAGTCAGCGCCAGTTCAATCGTTTCTGTCCCACAAGCGCTGACGTCAGACAATACAGCATCCTACCTGCGCCAGCCGGTAGTCGTTGAGTATTTTACCGATAAAGAAACATTTGCCGTTCTTACTATCCAACGCGGTACAGGCAGGAGAGCCGATGGCCGTCGATGAAGACGGTCCCCGCAAATTTAAGCCAATACGGCCATTTTCGGGGATTGTGGTTGCTTAGCTCTTTTTCGCAAAAATACACGCGCCGCAGGCCGCCGCCCATAGGTGGCGACGGGTTAGCCGTGTCAGCCTTTTGCGACTGCCATAACGCAGAGCAGTTCGAACATCACCGTGGCACCGTTTAGGGCCGTTACGCCGCCAGCATCAAAGGGCGGGGAAACCTCTACCATATCTGCCCCAATGATTTCGGCACCCTTTAGCATGCGGATCATGCCTTGAGCTTCGCGCATGGTCAGCCCGCCAGCCTCTGGCGTACCGGTGCCGGGGGCGTAGGCTGGGTCGAGGCTGTCGATGTCAAAGCTGACATAGATTGGGCCGTCACCGACAAAGGCCAAAGCCTCTGTCATCGCTGCGCGCCAGCCTTTTTCCTCAACCTCCTCCATCAACATCACGCGCATGCCGCTGTCGTAAGAGAATTTCCACATGTCGGGGCTGTAGAGCGAGCCGCGGATGCCGATTTGGGCAACGCGGGTGGGGTCGAGCAGGCCTTCGTCAACCGCCACTTTGAATGGGGCACCGTGGTGAAAACGGCTGCCGCCATAATCATCGCCCGTATCTGCATGGGCGTCGATGTGAATCATGCCGACCGGGCCATCTTTGGCCAAAGCGCGCAGGATCGGGAGGCTAATTGAGTGGTCGCCGCCGCAAGTGATTGGGCGGATGCCTGCTGATTTGACCTTTGTGAAATAGTCCTCGATTTCTTTGTGTGCGCCGACCAATTCGAACGGTTTTTCAATCCAAGCATCGCCGATGTCAGCGACTTGAGCAGCGTCGAAAGGGGCCGCGCCAGTGGCCTGGTTGATGCCTCGGATCAATGAAGATTGGTTGCGTACTTCGCGGGGACCATGCCGGGGGCCGGGGCGGTTGGTTACACCGCCATCATAGGGTACACCACAAACGCCGATATCCAAGCCTGAATCCGCAAAATCCTCCACATAGGGCATGCGGAAAAATGTGGCCAATCCGGTAAAGCGGGGGCGTTGGCGGGGGTCGGAGAAATCCAGAGTTTCGCGTTTGGTCATTGTGGCCTCATGTTATCTGCGGCAGAGAGTGGCAACTAAGTTTGCATCTGTCTATCGAAATCCGGGCCGATTCCTGTAGCGGGATGACCCCGGCGCGGGATAGCTTAGGTCTTATGACCGAATCTAAGTTTATCCATCTGCGCCTGCATTCCATCTATTCGCTTTTAGAAGGGGCAATGGCGGTTAAGAAACTGCCTGACCTTTGTGTGGCTGCTGGCATGCCTGCCGTAGCGATCACAGACACGAACAACCTGTTTGGTGCATTGGAGTTTTCCGAAACTGCATCCAAGGCTGGTGTGCAGCCCATTATTGGTTGTCAGCTAGATTTGATGTTTCAAAAGGCGGCGCGACCCGGTGATCGCGCGCCTGATCCGGCGGCGATTGTTTGCATTGCGCAGTCTGAAGCCGGGTACATGAACCTGATGGAGCTAAGCTCCAAAGCCTATTTGGAATCTGGTGATGTGGCGCAGCATGTCACTGTCGATGATTTGGCGAAGTTTTCGGAGGGTGTGATCTGCCTGACTGGCGGGGCGCTGGGACCGTTGGGACGGTTGGTTCAGGACAACAAGCCAGATGATGCGGGCGCAATGTTGGGCCGTTTGGCTGAGATTTTCGGCGACCGGTTGTATGTGGAATTGCAACGCCATGGTGTGGAGGGCAGTTTGCGTTCGGATGCTGAGGAGGCCACCGAAAACTGGTTTGTTGAGCAAGCCTATGCGCGCGACTTGCCATTGGTTGCCACCAATGATGTCTATTTCCCCACCGAAGACATGTATGAGGCGCATGATGCATTTCTGTGTATCGGGCAAGGCGCTTATGTGGATCAGGACAACAGGCGGCGCATCACCCCGGCCCATCGATTTAAATCGGCCGATGAAATGGTCGAGGTGTTTAACGACCTGCCGGAAGCAGTTGAAAATACGATTGAAATTGCGCGTCGATGCCATTGGCGACCTAAGGTTATTGATCCTATTCTACCGAAGTTTGCTGATGACGAGGTTGAGGAATTACGTCGTCAGGCAAATGAGGGATTGCAGGCTCGGTTAGCTGTTATTCCGCATGCGGTAACTCTTGAAGAATATCAGGAGCGGCTGGATTTTGAGCTGAAGATCATCGAGGGCATGGGCTTTCCCGGTTACTTCCTGATCGTTGCTGATTTTATCAAATGGGCCAAGGATCATGAAATTCCGGTGGGGCCGGGCAGGGGGTCTGGTGCCGGGTCGTTGGTGGCTTATGCGCTTACCGTTACTGACTTGGACCCGCTGCGCTATGGGTTGCTGTTTGAGCGGTTTTTGAACCCTGAACGCGTTTCTATGCCTGACTTCGACATTGATTTCTGCATGGACCGGCGGGAAGAAGTGATCACTTACGTTCAGCAGAAATATGGCCGTGATCGTGTGGCACAGATCATCACCTTCGGCGCTATGCTGTCGAAAGCTGCGGTGCGCGATGTAGGCCGTGTTTTGCAGATGCCCTATGGGCAGGTTGATCGGTTGTCTAAGCTGATCCCTGTTGAGGGTGTGAAGCCCATGTCGGTGAAAAAGGCTCGGGCAGAAGAACCTCGGCTGGC
>JBMYPG010000024.1:0-27906 GCA_049600095.1 Pikeienuella sp.
ATTAAATTTCTTTTAAATTTGCGCTGCTTTATCCTTTGAAAAAGCTAATATCTACTGTAATAGTATTCAAATTCGGGGCGTAGCGCAGCCTGGTAGCGCATCTGGTTTGGGACCAGAGGGTCGTAGGTTCGAATCCTACCGCTCCGACCACCACCCCCACTTAAAATCTGTAACAAAGCCGACTACCAGCAATCCGCCTTCGGGTCGATTTGGTGTGGTTTTTCTTGGCATTATTGGTCTGACTGCGAGTCCATCTGGCGTTTGAATACGCCGATTCAGGCCAGCGCCATTAGCATCGGCCTGATTCTAAAGTTCGAATCTGATTCTTCTAACGTCTGGAAATTTAACTCAGGAAGCTTCCGAAGCAGCCACACCGCGTTCGCGGTAAGGGGTCCGCCCAAAATGATTCCGATAGCATTTAGAAAAATGCGAAGGCGAGGTGAATCCGCAGGCCAGCGCCACGTTGATGACTGTCATTTCAGTCTGCAACAACAGGTTCCGCGCGCGTTGTAAGCGCAGTCCCATGTAATAGCGTTTTGGTGAGCGGTTCAGATAACGGCGGAACAGCCTCTCCAGCTGCCGTGTCGACATGCCAACCATCCGGGCCAGCTCTGACGGGCTGATCGGTTCTTCGATGGCTTCTTCCATCATGTGGATAACAGCCGTTAATTTCGGATGCCGGACACCAACGCGGGCAGGGACCGATAAACGTTGCTCGTCTTCCTCAGACCGAACCGGCGTCAGAACCAGTTGATCGACGACCAGACTTGTTAGATCACGCCCATGATCCTCGTTTATTGCATGCAGCATCATATCAGCCGCCGCAGTGCCGCCTGCACAGGTCCAGCGTGAACCATCCCGCTCAAACAAGCGGTTAGACAATTCAATTTCCGGGAAATCTTCGCGAAAACTCTCACGATTTTCCCAATGAATGGTGCAGCGACTGCTGTTTAACAATCCAGCTTTCGCCAGAACAAAGGCGCCTGTGCAAACGGCACCAAGCCCTACACCGCGTCGGGATTGCTTTCTAAGCCACGACATAATGGGATTGGTTGCCGCTCGGTGCACGTCCAAACCAGCGCAGAGCAATATCATTCCACCGCGATCAACATCGTCCAACGAGCCGTCAGGCATTAAGCGTGTCCCATTGGAGCAGGTTACAGGTTCGCCATCAACGGAAACGATCCGCCATTTGTAGACCTTTGATTGCGCCATCCTGTTTGCAACCCGAATGGGTTCTATCGCGGAAGCGAATGCAATCATTGAAAACTTGTCGACCAAGAGAAAGACAAACTCTTTCATCTCTGGTTCTGGGGTTCGGTCCATTCAAGCGCCTTTTTGGAATCAGCATGCGACATGCTGTGCAAATTCCTTTCAATGCCTTTCGTCGGGGCCGGTCAAGATTAAAAAATCATGCGCTATCTAGAAATTTGGTTAAGGGTGCCCTAGACAACCGTTTCGTGTCCTAATTTTACCGGAGTAAGACCAATGACCGCCGCCTGGAAAGCAACAAGCTGGCGCAACCACACAGCCCTTCAGATGCCGAACTATCCGGACACTGAAGCGTTGGCAAAGGTTGAAGCGCGATTGGCTTCTTATCCACCTTTGGTTTTTGCTGGCGAATGCCAAAGCCTGAAGGCCAAATTGGCCGATGTCGCCCGTGGCGATGCCTTCCTTTTGCAAGGTGGAGATTGCGCCGAAAGCTTTGCTGAATTCTCTGGCGACAACATTCGCGATACATTCCGCGTGCTGTTGCAAATGGCCGTTGTCCTGACCTTTGCCGCGCGCAAGCCAGTGGTAAAAGTTGGCCGAATGGCCGGTCAGTTCGCCAAACCGCGTTCGGCAGACATGGAAACCGTGGATGGGACAGAGTTGCCATCCTACCGCGGTGACATCATCAACGACATTGATTTCAATGCTGCGTCTCGCATTCCTGACCCAGATCGTATGTTGCAGGCGTATACTCAGTCAGCGGCCTCACTGAACCTGTTGCGCGCCTTTGCACAGGGCGGTTTTGCTGATCTGCATCGTGTTGCCAGTTGGAACCTCGGCTTTGCCAAAGGCTCCCCCGGCGCAGATCGTTACATGCGTTTGGCTGAGAAAATCTCTGGCTCTCTTGATTTCATCGACGCTTGCGGCGTGAACCCTGCGAATTCATCCAAGATGAGCGGCGTTGATTTCTATACAAGTCATGAAGCGCTGCTGCTGCCTTATGAGGAAGCATTGACCCGCACAGATCGCACCACTGGTGATGTTGTTGCCGGTTCTGGCCATATGATCTGGATTGGCGACCGAACTCGTCAGCCAGATGGCGCGCATGTTGAATATTGCCGTGGGGTTTCTAACCCGATTGGTCTGAAATGCGGTCCTTCGATTTCTGAGGAAGACCTGATCAGCCTGATCGATCTTTTGAACCCGAATAATGAGGCTGGCCGCCTGACTTTGATTGCTCGTTTCGGCGCAGGCAAAGTTGGCGATCACCTGCCACGCCTCATTCGCGCAGTGGAACGTGAAGGCAAACAGGTTGTTTGGTCTTGTGACCCGATGCATGGCAACACCATCAAAGCGGATAGCGGTTATAAAACACGCCCATTTGATGCTGTTTTGCGTGAGGTTCAGGAATTCTTCGCGATCCATAAATCCGAAGGCACTTATGGCGGCGGTGTTCACTTCGAAATGACCGGCAAGGATGTCACTGAATGCACCGGCGGTATGCACGGGCTAAAGGCGGCAGACCTGTCAGATCGTTACCACACAGCTTGCGATCCTCGCCTTAATGCCAATCAGGCGCTGGAACTAGCGTTCCTGCTGGCGGAAGAACTGGAAAAAGTTGCACCTGAAAGCCGTGCAGAGGCCATCTAAGGCGTGACGAATTCTATGCATTACCTAGTGATTACCGGCGGCGCCCCCATCAGTGATGATGTGGGCGCCGCTGCGCATTTGGCCCTGTCTTTGGTCAATATTTCTGCCGAAGAACCTAACCGGCTTGCCGCTGATGCCATCGAAATCGCATTTAGGGGCGATGCTGTGGCTGCTCTCGGCGCGGCGCGGGCTCAGTTTGCGGGCGCTGCCCTAGACTGCAACACGGTTCCCGCTGCTAATCGGCGCAAACGTTTGCTGATCTGCGATATGGACAGCACGATCATCCCCGTTGAATGCATTGATGAGATCGCAGATTTCGCTGGCGTAAAGCCTCGCGTTGCTGAAATCACAGAACGTGCAATGCGCGGAGAGTTGGATTTCGAAGCAGCGTTGCGCGAACGTGTTGGCCTGCTGACGGGCCTGTCGGTTGATGCCTTGCAGCAAACCTATGACGAACGCATCACACTGAACCCCGGGGCGGCAGAGATGGTTTCAGTGATGCGAGGGCAGGGTGCCTTTACGGCCCTCGTCTCCGGTGGCTTTACCTATTTTACAGAGAAAGTCGCCGCGGATGCAGGGTTTGAGTATAATCAGGCCAACACGCTGCTTGTCGAGAATGGCGCATTAACGGGCGTGCCCGGCGTTCCGATCTTAGGCAAACAGGCTAAACTTGATGCTCTGAACGCGCTCTGCAATCAGATCGGCGCGAACGCAGATGACGCCGTAGCAGTTGGTGATGGTGCCAATGATTTGGCGATGATCAATGCTTCTGGTTTGGGCATCGCTTACCGCGCTAAACCCACTGTAGCAGCAGAGGCTGATGCGCGTCTCGATCACTCTGACCTGACAGCAGTTCTGCGGTTGCAGGGTATTCCCGCTTAAACAGTGCTGAACCTGAAATTCTCGCCACTTTGCGATGTTTCGTTACAATCTCCTGTCGCAGCCGTGATTGGACGCACGGCGCGTGCATCCATATCTCTGCTATGACAGATTAAATTGGGGAGGAAGTTTATGCGCCTTATCCGTAAACCGAGTTGGCACATTCCAGAGCGCGAAGCGACGCCAGAAAGCGCGTTTATGAACCGCCGCACATTGCTGGCGGCAATGGGATTGGGTGCAGTTGGTGCTGCAACGGGCGTTCCCGCAATGGCAGGCAATCAATATGCTGATGCGCCGGTAGTTCCTGCCTACGCTGATGCTGGCCGGCCTGTGACGCCAGAAGGCATCAATGCCACCTACAACAACTTTTATGAGTTTGGTTCCAACAAACAGATTTCAGGTGCCGCACAGGCACTGCAAACTGATGGTTGGACTGTCACCATTGATGGTGAAGTTGAAAAGGAACTGCGTCTAAGTACGGATGATATGATCAACCGTATTGGGCTGGAAGAACGCGTATATCGCCATCGCTGTGTTGAGGCATGGTCAATGGTCGCGCCTTGGGTTGGCTTCCCCCTCGCTAAACTTCTCGCGCTCGCATCACCGTTAAGCTCTGCCAAATATGTGCGGTTCGAAACCTTTGAGGACAAATCAGTCGCCCGTGGACAGCGCCAGTTCTGGTATCCATGGCCCTATGTCGAAGGGGTGACAATTGCCGAGGCACAGAACGACCTGCCGTTTATGGTCATGGGTGCCTACGGAAAAGTCCTGCATAAACAATTCGGCGCGCCAATCAGGCTCCACTTGCCTTGGAAGTACGGCTTTAAATCCATCAAATCGGTAACGCGCATCAGCTTTGTACGCGAACGCCCGATCAGTTTTTGGGAAGAGTTGCAGAAATCCGAATATGGATTCTGGGCCAACGTAAACCCCGAAGTGCACCACCCCCGCTGGAGCCAGGCTACGGAACGCACTTTGGCAACGGGTAAACGCATTCCAACTGAATTGCACAACGGCTATGCGGCGGAAGTGGCTCATCTTTACAAAGGGATGGAAGCAAGCGAAGGCGACCGTCTCTGGCGGTAACGTCGATTGGATGAAGTGAACACCTACTCCGCAATACGGGGTAGGTACCGCAAATTTACCTATACCTGCCAGATAGATGCTATTGTTAGTTATGTGTTCCGAAACTTGCCATTTGGACCACCCGAATTTGAGATTCATTCCAAGAAAAGTTCTGAGATCTCTTCGCTGATAAAGAAAACCCACCCTTTAGGGCGTTTCTATGCAGACCATAACCTATAGGTCTGGCGGAGAGGAAGGGATTCGAACCCTCGATAGAGTTACCCCTATACACGCTTTCCAGGCGTGCGCCTTCAACCACTCGGCCACCTCTCCGTATCGGCGGGCAATATAGTCGCCGGGGCAGGGGACGCAAGGCATTGGAGGCGGGAAAATCGTATGAAAATGAAAGAATTTTTCATCTCATGGAATTCTCATCGACCACCGCTCTCGCACCACTAGCAATGCTGTGAATAGCGGTTCGAAATCCGCCCCCTATATTGAATCAAAGATCAAACATCGTTAGCTTCGGTCGCCAGAGGGGCTAGGGTCTGAAAAGGCTCGGGAGGTATGTAATGCGGCGCATTTTTGCGTGGGTTTTCGCTGTTCTTGGGGTATGTGCGGCGATATACGATTTGCTAGTGTGGTTTGGTGCGTCGGATGCGTTCCGATTTCACGCCATTGCCGAAATCTGGGCTGATGTCCATCGGACCAGCTTAATCGGCTTAAATTCGTTCACGGAAAAGAACCTGTCGACAGACCTGTGGGATGCGATTCTGTTGCCCGCACTCGGTTTTCCGGCAGTCGTCACCTTTGCCGTCTTGGCAATCGCTTTGTGGCTGCTCGCCTTGATGAAGCGTAGCCAAAAAAAGCGCGGCCTGATGTTCAGCCGCAAATAGGCTCAACTGGTCGGCTGAGCCGTTGCGTATTTATCGCCGACTTCCAATCGAAGCGGGTGAGTATCATAGTAAATCAGCATCGACTGAAATTTGCCGTCGGGGGCAAAGGTGAAATAATCCACGCCCTCAAAGCTCAGATCGCTGCCATCTGCCAAGGTCCAGTCATAACGGAACCGTGCAGCGGCACTGTCACCATTCCGCCCAAGCAGAATATCGTGCACAGTCAACAGACTAGCAGTCGAAGCTCCCCCAAGTTTGGGAAAGAAATCCGCCGCCATCATCCGCCCCAAAAACGGTGACATGACGTAACCGTCGTCAGCAAACAGTGAAACAATTCCGGCAATATCGCTAGCGGTCATCAGCTCGAAATAGCGCTCTACCTGGCTGGTTTGCGTATCACTCATGCTCGTCTCCTTAATCTTTGTTCAGCACGACGGGCAGCGCGGGGATCGGTATCAAACAATGCTGCCAATTGCTCTGTCATCGCACCGGCGAGCTGTTCAACATCCGTGATCGTCACAGCACGCTCATAGTATCGGGTAACATCATGGCCAATACCGATAGCGAGCAATTCAACGGGGCTTTTACGTTCGATCATATCGATCACATCTCGCAAATGCCGTTCCAGATAGTTGGATGGGTTCACCGACAGGGTGGAATCGTCAACCGGAGCACCGTCTGAGATCACCATCATAATTTTTCGCTGCTCAGGCCGCTGTTGTAGACGACGATGCGCCCATTCCAACGCCTCGCCGTCAATATTCTCTTTCAACAACCCTTCGCGCATCATCAAACCAAGGTTACGCCGTGCGCGACGCCACGGGTTATCCGCGCCCTTGAAAATGATATGCCGCAAATCGTTCAAACGACCGGGGTTCGCCTCACGGCCGTTTTTCAGCCAGTCTTCACGGCTCTGGCCGCCTTTCCACGCTTTGGTGGTAAAGCCGAGAATTTCCACCTTCACGTTACAACGTTCCAAAGTCCGCGCCAGAACATCAGCGGAAATGGCCGCGATGGAAATCGGGCGACCACGCATGGAGCCTGAGTTATCAATCAACAGCGTAACAACCGTGTCCTTAAACTCGGTGTCATTCTCCATCTTAAAACTTAGCGGAGTCAGCGGGTTGGCGACAACACGTGCCAAACGGCCGGCGTCCAGAACGCCCTCCTCAAGGTCGAACTCCCAAGACCGGTTCTGCTGCGCCTGCAGGCGACGCTGCAATTTGTTGGCCAATCGGCTCACTGCGCCCTTAAGGGGCTCCAGCTGTTTGTCGAGGTAAGACCGCAGCCGCTCCAGCTCTGCTTCATCGCACAGCTCTTCGGCTTTGATCGTTTCATCAAACTCGCGAGTATAAATTCGGTAGTCGGCGGATGCTTCGCTGTCTGGGAATTGAGGAGGGGCCTGCGGTGGCTCTCCTTCGTCCTCGGCTGGCATCTCATCGCTGTCTTCGCTATCGCTTTCTTCTAGCGTCGCATCAACTTCGGCACGTTGCGTATCGCTGCTTTCAGCATCATCCGGATCAAAGTCCTCAGGCTGCTGATCATCAGAACCATCATCGCCGCCTTCTTCGCTGGAATCATCCTCTTGATCCTGATCTTCGGTGTCATCCGGTTCATCATCAGGCGCATCCGGGTCTTCGCCCAATTGCTCACCATAGCCGAGATCTTCGATTACCTGACGAACTGAGCGAGCAAACTCAACCTGATCATCCAAGGTATCAATCAGACTATCCATCGATTTTCCGGCCATGCCTTCAAGGCTGTCTCGCCACAGCAGGAAAACCTTTTCGGTTTCTTTCGGAGGCTCACGCCCTGTCGCCAGACTGCGCAACATTAACCCAGCAGCCTCAGCCACCGGCGCATCAGTCATCGCATTGACCCGCTCAAAACCACGTTTTGAGGCGTCATCAGCCAGCTTTACATCGAGATTGTCTGCAACACCTGGCATCGCGCGTGCGCCCAGTGCCTCACAACGTGCGGTTTCCAGCGCATTGTAGATGGCGCGCGCAGTTTCCCCACGCGGGGTGTACCGGGCATGAGCGCCGGGTGAATGAAACCGCAGTTTCAATGCCGCAGCATCGGCCTCACCACGCGCCAACATCACCTCTTGCCGTGTCATCCGGCGAGTAATCTGTGGCAGACGCAGCGTGTCGTTGGCGACGCCCGGTGGGTCAACCGAATAGGTGACGTTCAGCTCCGGCTCGTTAGCCAAAGCCCGCGTTGCCTCGCCTAATGCCTTTTTGAAAGGCTCGACAGATTTGTTGGGTTCGGCGGCCATCGTTGTCTCCGAATTGTTTGTTTCTAACTGCCATTTCATACCGCATGAGATCAAGGGCTGTGC
The DNA here is from genome assembly GCA_049600095.1 of Pikeienuella sp. GTDB lineage: Bacteria > Pseudomonadota > Alphaproteobacteria > Rhodobacterales > Rhodobacteraceae > Pikeienuella. The sequence continues at coordinate 8,044 of JBMYPG010000024.1, forward strand.
GCTAAAATTCGCTGTGTGACAAGGATCAAACATCGAGGGAATAGAAGTGCAACTATCGCTAGGGTTTAAGCTCATCAAGGTGTGTTGCACAGAGTAGAAAACAATTCCTGAAACCGCTCGAGTCCAATAATGCTGTAACAAGAAGCAAAAAAGGGATTATGAATAGATAAGTAGGGTGTTATTGGAAGAGTTTAAACTAAAAATGTGTAATTATACACAATATAAATAACAAAAATGAGATATTAAAAATAATAGAAAAACAATTTATAGTTTAATTATCGGATAGCTAAATTATTGACATAAACATTATTTATGTGATTCGCGTGCACAATTACAATTGAGAAATTCTGATACACAATGGAGAAAAGTATTGCGTATAAGCACTTAACACTTCGAAGGAGAATAAAGTCATGAGCTGGGTAATCACCGGAGATGTCAACAAAGCGCATGAGCAAGCGATGGATTTGCTCGGCGATCTAACCAAAACGCAAAAACGAACGCTATCCGTGATCACGAACAGTTCGCTTTCGGAAAAAGTGCGCTGCTATGGTGTGGATACTTATTCTGGGATGTGTTCAACGGTCAGGGATTCAGCATTTGTGCCGGATGAAGTTTTACCAAAGAAAAATTCAGGCATTACCGCCTGGAAGGGCACCAAGCGGATCACTGGCGTCACATCATTCTATATCGTCACCAATGATGGCAACGACAACCGTTTCGATGCGAATGTTCGTCCGTTCTCCAAGGAGATCGTAATCTTCCGCTGCTACTCACTTGTCTCACGAGCAGGCACCAATGTGTGCCATGTCGAGGCGGATCGATATGGCGGGGCTTTGGTTGGAGACAATGTGCATGGTTTCGATTACGAGAGGTCGGATGGTGGATTAGCAGGCTTAATGGGGATAGACATGGCGCTACGCCCGTTCGTCTTCGGCACCTCCCGTTTCAAGTCATATGCGGAATATCGGCTATCAGGTAGCGCGCGGAGTTATCATCTGCGCAACTATTCTGAAGATTGCTACGACATTGATGGCGACGATGAACGGACCGAGATGATTGACTCTGTGACGGCTTGGAACGGCAGAACCTATCAGATCAGCGCCAAAATCACCGGGCGGCACCATTGCTCGACTGAGATGGTGATAGGTTATAAACCATCATAGGGTCGAAACGTATCTGACGGTGGATTTTTCACACCCGCATTATGCCCACGCTAGCGTCCGGCGAGCTTAGGTACATCGGAACTTTCAAGCAAAGGCAAACGAATGCGCCCGGCGTGTTCTGGCGGAATCTCACCAAGGACCGTACCGCTATTACAAAGAAAAGGGCGTCCCGCGATCGGGGCACCCTATCAGTCATCATGCAATCCCTAATGAATAGAAGGTGCCCTGACCTTATTCCATCACCCCAAGCTCACGCTAGCCGCACTCTCCGGCAGTTCCTCACCAAAGCATTTCTGATAAATTTCAGCCACCAACTGGCGTTCCAGTTCATCACATTTGTTCAGGAAGGTGAGGCGGAAGGCAAAGCCTACATCATTGAAGATACGGGTATTGTCAGCCCAGGCAATGACAGTACGCGGTGACATAACAGTCGACAGATCGCCATTCATAAACGCGTTCCGGGTTAAGTCAGCAACTGTCACCATCTGCGCCACGACTTTCGGGTCGGTGTGCGGGCATTTGGCGGTGACGATCTCTGTCTCCTGCGCGTGGGGCAGATAGTTAAGGGTCGTAACCATTGACCAACGGTCCATCTGACCTTGGTTAATCTGCTGCGTGCCGTGGTACAGGCCCGTGGTATCACCAAGACCAATGGTGTTGGCCGTCGCAAACAACCGGAATGACGGATGCGGGTGGATCACTTCGTTCTGGTCCAGCAGCGTCAGTTTGCCGTCAACTTCCAGAACGCGCTGGATCACGAACATAACGTCCGGGCGTCCGGCATCATATTCATCAAAAACAATCGCAGTCGGGTTGCGCAGCGCCCAGGGAAGGATGCCTTCCTTAAACGCGGTAACCTGTTTGCCATCTTCGACTTTAATCGCGTCCTTACCGATCAGATCGATACGGCTGATGTGGCTGTCGAGGTTCACACGCACACAAGGCCAATTCAGCCGTGCTGCAACCTGCTCAATATGCGTTGATTTACCTGTACCGTGATACCCTTGGATCATCACCCGGCGGTTATGCGCAAAGCCCGCCAAAATGGCCAAAGTCGTGTCGCGGTCAAAACGGTATGTGCTGTCGAGCGCAGGTACGCGGTCAGAACCTTCTGCAAAGCCCTTAACCGTCATATTTGCGTCAATGCCAAATACTTCACCGACGTTGATTTCCTCGGTAGGTAAATCAGGCATATTCGACCCGCCATCAGCCATGTCGTAGATCCTCTCGAATACAAATGCAGGCGAGCAATCGCTCAGCCTAAGTTGGACGGGTCTGTGTAGGATGGCATTTAAGGGCTGGCAAGCCGGATTGTGATGAGGGCACAGAATTTCCCATAGGGTCATGCAGCAAAATCACAGCCTTGTAGCCAGCGCTATACGTCATTCCTGAAATCTGGCGCTATTTAGTCTTAAAACTGGCCGAGTTTTTAAGCTGATCCCATGCCCATAAAACGTCGCGTAAACGGTCTTCGTCTTTACGCTCGCCGCCATTCATATCTGGGTGCAGATCTTTCACCAAAGCGCGGTACTGCGCACGGATGTCAGGGCGTTTTACATCGTCGGGCAAGCCAAGGATTTCTAGTGCGCTCTGCTCATTCTTAGGCAGCATCCGCCGTCTGGCACGCTTGGCCTCCGCTGCACCACCGGGGTTAATGGTGGCGTTGTCGCCCAACACATCCATCGGGTCATCAAAACCAAACCGCCGCCAAGCCTGACCATCTGCATGGCCTTCCGGCCCCTTTGATGCACCCTGCTTTTCGCCCATCTTCCACGTCGGTCGATCCCAAGCAAGGTCCGCTTTGCGCTGCGCCTCTAATTCCTCTTCGGAATGGTTGGCATAGAAATTCCATGACTTGTTGAACTCGCGGATATGATCAATGCAATACCAGCGGAACTCGTCCAGCTCATGCCGAGACTTCGGCGCACGATATTCGCCTTTGTTGGTACAGCCTTGCCATTCGCACTTGCGCGCACTGGAGGCGGTTTCACCAACATAGCCACGCTGCTTGGCGCGCCTACGTTTATCGGCGGATACAGAGATGTCGAAATCTAAAGGCGAACGCGGCGGCATGAGACCTCTTTCCTTGAGTCGGTCTATGAGTTTAATCTGTTGCGCGAAAAAGAAAAATCAAAAGGATACCTAAATGTCCGTTTCAGATGACATTTACCAAAAACTTTCGTCAACTTTTCAGCCACAGGCACTGGAGGTACATGATGAAAGTGAACAGCATCGCGGCCACGGTGGTTGGCGAGAAGGCGGCGAAACACATTTCCGCGTCTGCATGACCGCAAGCTCACTATCCAGCCTCAGCCGCGTCAATCGCGACCGTGCAGTTTACAAGGCATTAGCTGAGGAACTTGCCGGCCCCGTGCATGCACTGGCCTTGGAAATCAGCGTTTAATCCGCAGAACCTACCGGGAAGGTGGCGCGATCACAGGTTCTGGTGTGGCCGAGAATGATGGCGTTTCGGTCGGGGCCGCTGGCTCCGGCTGGCTCATAACTGGTTGAGCGGCGGGCTGTGCAACCGGCTGAGGCGCTGATTGAACGGCTGCAACCTGCCGTTCAGGTACGCCACGGCGAAACACCATGACACCCTTGTGAACTTCGGCGCGAGACGAAAACCAGCCCGGTTTTTCATCAACAGGGAAAATATCAGTACGCAGGTAGTCCCAACCGCCAGCAGATTCGTCCTGAATGATCGCCTCAATCATTGCGGCGAGCGATTCACCACGCCCCTTAACGCCTTTGACCTTTTTGATCCGACGAGGCGCAGCGACTGTTTTGTACTCAAAATCCGGCATTCTTGTCCCCTAACGCCTGACGATTCCCATTTGCGCGACGTTAATACCTCGCGCCGCCCCTGCAAAGGGGAACTCTCAGAACCAGATTTTACTCAACACCCAGCTTTTTGCGGACCAGTTCATTCACAGCTTGCGGGTTTGCTTTCCCCTGAGTGGCTTTCATGACCTGACCAACGAACCAACCCGCCATTGATGGCTTCGCCTTGGCCTGCTCAACTTTTGCCGGGTTTGCAGCAATCACTTCATCAACTGCCGCTTCAATCGCGCCGGTATCCGTGACCTGTTTCATGCCGCGCTCTTCAACGATCGCCGCCGGGTCGCCGCCTTCGTTCCAGACGATTTCGAACAGATCCTTGGCAATCTTGCCTGAAATATCACCTTTGGCGATCAGGTCGATAATGCTACCCAACTGCTCAGCACTCATTGGGCTGTCAGATACACCACGGCTTTCTTTGTTCAGACGGCCAAACAACTCATTGATCACCCAGTTCGCAGCGGTTTTACCTTCACGGCCGTTCGCAACTGCCTCAAAGAAATTGGCATTTTCGACTTCGGCGGTCAGAACGGATGCATCATATTCGGTCACGCCATACTCACTAACAAACCGCGCCTTCTTGGCATCAGGTAGCTCTGGAAGGCTCGCTTCGATCTCATCAACCCAAGCCTGCTCAAATTCCAACGGCAGCAAATCGGGGCAGGGGAAGTACCGATAATCATGCGCTTCTTCTTTCGAACGCATAGACCGTGTTTCACCCTTTGACGGGTCGTACAGCCGGGTCTGCTGATCAACGGTGCCGCCATCTTCCAGAATACCAATCTGGCGGCGGGCCTCAAAATCAATCGCCTGCTGGATAAAGCGCATGGAGTTCATGTTCTTGATCTCACAGCGCGTGCCCAAATGGCCGAAATCTCCCGTCTCGCGGAATTTTTCATAATCGCCGGGGCGACAAACCGAAACGTTCACATCGGCACGCAGGCTACCTTCCTGCATGTTGCCATCGCAGGCACCCAAATAACGCAGAATCTGGCGCAATTTACGCACATATTCGGCGGCTTCCTCTGGTCCGCGAATATGGGGGCGACTGACAATCTCCATCAACGCCACACCAGTGCGGTTCAGGTCGACAAAGCTCATCGTCGGGTCCATATCATGAACCGACTTACCGGCGTCCTGCTCCAAATGAATGCGCTCAACACCGACACGACGCGCAACACCCGGCTCCATATCCACCAGCACTTCACCTTCACCAACGATAGGGTGCTTAAACTGGCTGATCTGATAGCCCTGCGGCAAATCCGGGTAGAAATAGTTTTTGCGGTCAAAAACGGAGCGGAGGTTGATTTGCGCCTTGATCCCCAATCCAGCGCGGATCGCCTGTTCAACGCAGAACTCATTGATCACCGGTAACATGCCCGGCATCGCAGCATCAACCAGTGAAACATTGCTGTTTGGCTCTGCACCAAACGAAGTTGAAGCGCCGGAAAACAGCTTGGACTTTGACAGAACTTGTGCATGAACTTCCAACCCAATGACCATTTCCCAATCGCCAGTGGCACCGGGAATCGTTTTGGCCTTTGGTTCTGTGTATTTCAGCTCTGTCATCGTCTGCTCCGCGCTGTGATCTTTCAGCCGCGATAATAATACGGCGATCTTGTCCGCTATCTACGATGCGGGCCGATTTACGGCAAGCCATTGCGGGCAAGCAAGCTGAGGAATTGCTAATTTATACCAAATAGGTAATTTGCGAATGACATTCTGATTAGAATGTATTGGGGGAGAAGGGGGTAATAATGCGTAATTGGTTATTCGCTTTGTTGTGCGCGGTCACAGTAACCGGCCCGGCATATTCCGATGTATTGGAAGAAATTCGCAAAGAGGGTTCTTTAACCCTCGGCTATAGAACCGATGCGCCACCATTTTCCTTTTTATCTGACGACGGTGAACCCGCCGGTTTAGCTGTTGATCTTTGTGAGGACGTAGCAAGCTCGCTAAAAAACACTTTAGGGATTAACGAACTCACAGTGTTCTATTTCCCAGTGACCGCTGCAACGCGTTTTGAAAAACTAAACGGTGGAGAGATTGATATTCTCTGCGGCCCCACTTCGGCCACCTTATCGCGCCGACAAAAGATCGACTTTTCGATTCCATACTTTGTTGATGGCTCCAGCGTTGTTTTCAGAACAGGGCAAGCAGAGGTGATCGAAGACCTCGATGGTCAGAATATAGGCGTTCTAAAGGGCACAACGACGGAAAAGGTGGTGACTAACCTGGTCTCTGAGCGTGATTTAGATGCTGAGTTGATACTGTACGATACCCACGTGCGCGGGCTTAGCGCTTTGGACAAAGGCGACATCTCTGCCTATTTCGGGGATCAAGCCATACTGCGGTATCAATTGGGTCGAATGCGCCCCGAAACACCTCTCAGCTTTTCAGCCAACCAGTTTTCGTTTGAGCCCTACGCATTGGCAATGAAACGCGGTGAAAACGCCCTGCGTTTGGAGGTGGATCGCGCCCTATCAACGTCATTCAAAAGCGGACGCATATATAGCCATATAAGTAAAACTCTGGGCGACGTAGCGCTGTCAGATTTGGCGCGGGCAGTTTATCAGGTTGTTACGCTGCCTGATTAGTTGCTGGGAAGGGTGCTGGAGCGTGCCAAGTAGAGAGGATTACGGTTTTTCTACTTGCAGAGTGGGTTATTTGTATCCAGCTCAGTACCATTCAAATACCCTGATGCAGAAAACGGCGGCCCGTTGGTAGGGTCAGGATTGAAACTCACCAGCGTGACATCTGCTGGTTTACGAAGATCTCCCGCAACGTTTAATCGCCATAAGTTTGGGGCTCCACCGTCCAGAAACCACTTCGACATACAAAATGGATAGGTGTCACCGTGAACCAGAAGAACATGACCTTTAAATGAAATTGAATGTTCTCGAATGGCCCTGCGCAAATTTACAAAAAGGTCGCATTCGTTCACATATTTCGATGCTTTACTTTCACAGTCAGTACCGATGAAATTGGCATCGACTTGGATTGGGTCTGCTTGCATGGATATGACGACGGCTTTGTCTTCTGCAATTGTCGCAGCTTCAAAGGTTTGCGCCAGCCAGCCTAGATTCGCTCTATCCCGCTCATCAGCAGTTTTTGCTGCTCTATCGAGAGAGTCTTTATAATAGTTAACGTAATTCCTGCCATTTCCATCAACAACGTGAAGCGTTGCAAATCTGACTCCCTGATGCTGCCACATAGAATTCTCGACCAACCCTTCGCCACCGGGTACTTCGGTTTGCGGCTTGAACATCGTAAGATTCGGTTTCTCACGCCTAATCAAGAAATTTGTCCTCAGATGCTCAAGCCTTCCAAGCTCGGACACCGGGGCAGGTGACGGGTCATTAAAGTCGGTCCGGTCACAATCTGCCCATTCGTTATCTCCGGGTGTGTAAACTACAGGGATGGAAGCGGACGTAATATCGTCAATCAACTTCTTGAATTTTTCATCATACTCATCATCGCAAGGGGCCTTCCCTTTTTTATAATCCCCAACATGGATAACGAACGGAGGGCGATCAATCTTTAACTTTGCGACAGCGGTATCCAGCATCTTTTGATCATCATCATTGTACGGCGTGTCGCCAATAACAACGAATGAAAATGATGAATCCGTGATTGCTGCACTAGGAACGGCAGCCGAAAATGCCGAGATGCCAAACACGCATGCGGCTGACGTAACAATGCGGCGGATGTTGGAAAACCTGCTCATTGATCTTCCTCTCAAATGAGGGGAGTGAAACCCGTCGAATGACATCGATAAAGGGGTTTTCATCCATTGAATTCACGCATAGATTGTATGTGGTTATCAAAGAAAATCAAATCGCAATTTGACATCTTGCGAACAGTTTCAGGTTATTTCAGTGCCTATCCGAGTCTACAGCAGGCTCGCAAATGCCCGTTCCAATCCTTCCGCCACTTCCTCAACATCCTCTAAACTAAGGCATAAAGGCGGTACCATTCGCAGAACGCTGCGGTTCGGCCCAGACTTCGACAGGATCAGCCCCTGCGCTCGGCATGCTTCGAACACGGCAGTGGTGGTGGCTTCATCCGGCTCTTTTGTTTGCCGATCCTTCACCATCTCTATCGCCAACATCAGCCCGCGACCGCGAACATCCCCAATAGCCGGATACTTTGCTTGCAATTCCTTTAGTTTGGATAGCAAAGCCGCACCAACAATCCGTGCGCTATCCTGCAACTTATCCCGAGCCAAAACATTCAACACCGCCCGACCGGCAGCGCACGATGTGGGGTTGGAGCCATAGGTGTGAAACATAAATCGTTCACCCATCGGTTCGGCAATATCCTTGCGAGCAACGACCGCACCTAACGGAAACCCATTGCCGATGCCCTTAGCCATCACCACAATGTCAGGCACTACATCATCGGCCTGAAAGCCCCACATATTGTCGCCGGTACGCCCAAATCCTGCTTGAACTTCATCTGCAATGAACAATCCGCCGGCCGCACGAACCCGTTGTGCCGCGCCTTTCATATAACCGGGCGGCATTTCGATAATGCCGCCATACCCCTGAACGGGCTCTAAAATCATCCCGGCGACATGCCCGGTAGTTGCAGTAGCAATCGTCTGGTCAATCTCATCCAAATAAGGCTGAACACCTGCACCGAATATCCCTCGGTACTGATTTGGCTCCGCTACAAAAGCAACATTGCCTGGCATTCCGGGGTGCCGCCAACCTGATATGCCGGTAACAGATTGCGCAGCGGAGGTTGGCCCGTGATATGCCGTGCGCAGCGCCAGCATATCCAGATTACCTGTATAAGTCCGCGCCATTGCCAACGCCAAATCAATCGCCTCTGCGCCTGAGTTGGTAAAATGCGCCACCCATTCGTAGCCTTTGGGCATTGTCGCCGTTAGTTCCTCAGCAAAATGGGCAGGCACTGGGTGATAAAACATCGTCGTGCAATGGGTTAGTTCAGAAGCTTGAGCCGTTGCCGCGGCTACAACATCAGGGTGCGAATGACCAACTGAAATACAGACATTCATTCCCAATAGGTCGATATATTTACGCCCCTCATTATCCCACAAATATTGCATTGAACCCCTTTGGAAAACGATAGGCTCCTTAAAGGGAATGAACCGTTTTTGGCTGTCAGAGAAATATTTATCACGACGGCCGGCAGCCCCCGCCAACGTCCAATCAATGTTCAATGTCATAGGTCGTTTCCTTCTATTTCTCGTGATCGCCGGGCGACAAAATCATCCAGCTCTTCCCTCACCACTTCGTCCATTGGCGGTGGCTGGTATTCTGCCAGTAATTGCTTAACCCGCTGTGTGGCACGCTCCTGCTGCCAACTCGCTCCCTCAGCCGCCCACTGCTCATAAGTGCCATTGTCAGACATCTCTCCGCGCCAAAACGCATCTTCAAAATTGTTTTGGGTATGGGCACACCCAAGAAAGTGCTCACCGGGATTAACTTCACGAAATGCGTCAAGTGCTTGTGATGCTTCTGAAAAATCTATGCCCTGAACAAACCGAGCCATCGCAGCGCAGCGGTCCGCGTCCATGACTGTTTTCTCATATCCCATAGTCAACAACCCCTCTAAACACCCGGTTGCATGAATGATAAAATTCACCCCGGCCAACGCCGCACCCATTAGCTGCGCCTGGCTTTCATACCCCGCCTGCGCATCTGGCACTTTAGAGGAGGTTAGCGCCCCGACCGAATGAAAAGGCAACCCAAGCCGATCAGCCAAGGCTTTTGCGCACATTTGAAACTGAGTACCTTCCGGCGTGCCAAAGGTCGGTGCGCCTGTTTGTAAACTTAATGGAGAGAAGAACGTACCAAACACCGCGGGTGCGCCGGGGCGTATCAATTGAATCAATGCCACAGATGCCAAAACCTCGGCTAATACCTGCGCCAGCGTTGCCGCCACAGTCACCGGCGACATCGCCCCGCCCAACACAAAAGGGGAAACGACGGTGCATTGCCCAGCCTTGGCGTATTCTTTAAGCGCCCACAACATCGTCTGATCCATAACCAGAGGGGCGTTCGTGTTTACGACTGAATAAAGAACGCAATTCTGATCGACAAAATCAGCTCCCATCGCAATGCGGCACATCTCAATTGTATCCACCGCGCGATCTGGCGCTGTTACAGCGCCCATGAACGGTTTGTCATTCAACGTTAAGTGTGCATGGGCCATATGCAAATGACGAACAGGAACGGGCAGGTCAACCGGCTCACATACCACACCACCAGAATGATGAAGTGCATTAAGTTGGTGATGCAACTTACAGAAATTGTTAAAGTCTTCTATGGTTGCATAACGGCGACCTCGCTCAATATCGTGAACAAAAGCCGGGCCAAAGCTGGGGCAATATACTTGCGCATCGCCGCCAATCTGAACATTTCGTGCCGGGTTGCGGGCATGTTGGGTGAACTGCTTGGGTGCAGCGGCAATAATGCTACGACACCAACCGGGGTCGAACCGGACCCGTTCTCCGGTCACGCGCGCCCCAGCAATCCGAAATATCTCTAACGTCTCTGGATCACCTCGAAACTCCATGCCGATTTCATCCAGAATGCGATCAGCATTACGTTCAACAATACCAATTGCTTCGTCGTTGATCAGGCTGACCGGGGCGATGCGGCGGATCACATAAGGCACAGACGCGGCTCTACGCTGCAATCGCGCTGCAATACGGCTATCCCGTCCGGCTCGTCTGGCCATAAGTGTGCTCCTTGTTACAGGCACTTAAGACGACGCAAGACATAGGCAACAGCCCCCATCTCTAATATCGTGGAAACTAATGTTGTTCTGCTGTCTCTGCAAAAATGATTTGATCGCTTTGTTCGGAAAAGTGGCGTTCGTAATGATCACTTAGAATAGTTCGACACGCTGCCGCAGTGCGCTGTGGTAGGTCGCCCAACTCACCTCGTCGCGCAACCAACGAAATGGACCGCCTAAACCCCGCGAAGGGTAGCGGAGCAATGCGTAAAGGCATCCCTTCAACTAATGCATCAATAAGCAACGACGGCGATAACACTGCAAACCCCTGATTGGCCGAAACGCCTGCGACAACCATTGAAGATCGATCCGCCTCCATCACGCGGGGCAGATTTAACCGTAAACGCTGTAGATGCTGATCCGTCCGCCTTCCCACCGGAGCTTCCGCGCTGAACCGAATAAAGGGCAACTCTTTAGCAATAGCTTCAACATCATCAGTTGCACCGCAGAATTTTTTTGAAAGGATTAGATAAAATGGCTCGTTAACAATTGGATGGCTTTCAAAGTTATTGTGATCGATGGCCGGCTCGGATGTAATAATCATGTCCAATCGGCGCGTGTTTAAAGCCATCATATGTTCATGTGCCAAACCAGCAGAAAGTGACAGCTCTGGAATACCCAGTACCCGTGATACAAACCCTGTAAGGCCAGGCGTTAATGTCGTCGCTATCGATGCAAGCATGCCGATGCGCAAAATCGGGATACTAGCTGCAGACATTCGCCTGAAATCTGATTTCAGGTCCTCAACCTCATTCAGAATTCGACCGGCGCGACGCCTTAAAACTTCGCCTTGATGGGTTAAACGAAGTGGTCGTTCTGAACGATCGAACAAAGTTACATCAAAGGCAATCTCAAGGTTTTTCAAATGCTGAGATGCCGCAGATTGCGTTACGCCCAGCGCCTGTGCTGCGGCTGTTACTTGGTTCATTTCCGCCACGGCCATGAAAACCTCAATGGCACGTAGCATATTAAAGTCGAAATCACTTCGCCGCGCGGCAGTTTGTTCTGTCATACCAACCTCCAGCATTAGACAAACTAATGTCATATTGCAGTGCTTGCGCGCTAAGCCATCGCCGTCAATAGATTTAATATGGCAAAAACAATAATCATCGGCGGTGGTGCTGTGGGGCTTAGCCTTGCTTACCACCTATCCAAACGCAACGAGCAGGTTGTGTTGGTAGAGCGAGGAACGCTTACGTCCGGTACATCATGGCATGCGGCGGGTATTGTTGGGCCGCTGCGTGCCACCCCAAATATGACACGTATCGCAAGCCGCGCATTATCGACGTTTCCCGAACTTGAGGCAGAAACCGGCCTTTCCACCGGCTATCGCAAAACTGGCGGCTACTGGTTGGCCAGAGAGCCGGATCGGATGAAGGAGTTAAAGCGCATTGCTGCCTTAGGTAAGCACCTCGGCTTAACCCCATCAATCGTCGAGCCAAGTGAAATCACTTGCTATGGCCTCAACACTGCACCGCTATGCGGTGCACTTGCAGTGACAGAGGACGGCAACGTAAACCCTGTTGATTTATGTATGGCCTATGCAAAGGCTGCAAAAAACAACGGTGCAGATATTCGCGAATATGCGCGAGTTTCCGAAATCATGGTGCAAAACGGCACTGCCTACGGTGTCCGGCTATCAGATGGCGAAATCCTTCATGCTGAGACGGTCGCAGTATGCGCAGGGGCTTGGTCGGTGCCGATGGCAAAACGCGCGGGCCTGTCTTTGCCCCTTCAGGCCGTCGAACATATGTACATCGTTACAGAACCTGTACCGAACACAACAAATCCCTTCCCCGTGCTCCGCGATCTGGATCGCAACACCTATATCAAGGGTGATGCGGGTCGGTTGGTAATCGGTGGTTTTGAACCGAACGCCAAAATTTGGAATGCGTTTGGGCCCGAAGGCGACCGCCAATTTTTGGAATTGGCAGAAGACTGGGATCAGTTCGCACCTTTTATGGAAGCAGCGCTAGAACTATTCCCTGCTTTGGAAACCATTGGTATCCAACGATTTATGAACGGCCCAGAGAGTTTCACCAGCGATAGCCGCCCGCTTGTTGGGGCTGCCCCAAATGTTGATGGGTTATACGTCGCCACAGGCATGAATTCAGTGGGCGTGATGTCATCTGCTGGAATAGGCGCAGCGCTGGCTGACTGGATCACCGACCAAACCCCGCCATTTGATATGTGGGAGATCGACATAGCACGTACCGATCCATGCGCCGCTGACCCTGAACACATGAAGCGGCGTATGAAAGAAGCAGTTAGTGACGTTTTTGATATGCATTGGCCGTTTAAGCAACCAAAGGCGGGCAGGGGGCTTCGTCGCTCTGCTTTGCATGAGGAATGGTCGAAAGCGGGCGCTGTATTCGGCCTAACCGCAGGGTGGGAGCGCGGTTTATGGTTTGCAAAGACGGAAGCTGAGAAAAGCTTTCCCTATTCATTCGGCCAACAACCCTGGGCTCATATTGCGGCACGAGAAGCGCAAACCATGGCGGCTGGGGCATCTCTACTGGACCTTAGCCCTTTCACCAAAATCGATATTTCAGGCCCAACTGCCCTCAGCGATCTACAATATTTATCATGCCGCAGCGTAGATATCGCCGTAGGGACTACAATTTATACCGGGATGTTAAACGACAATGGTGGTTTTGAAATTGACCTCACCATCACCCGCACCGCGTCGGACAATTTTAGACTAATAACAGGCGCGGCAACGCGGTGGCGCGATTTTGCCTATTTGCGTAGAAATCTCAGCCAGCACAGCGAAATCAATGATGTAACCGAGGATGAAGTCGTAATTGGTGTGATGGGCGACCGCTCACGATCATTGCTGGCTTCACTTTCCAATGATGATTGGAACAAATTTGCATTCTCAACAACCCGCTCCGTAGAAATTGCGGGCGCCCACGCAACTGCTACCCGTATCAGTTTTGTAGGAGAGCTTGGCTGGGAAATTGCAGCAAAAACAGCGGATGGTAGCGCAATCTTCAATGCCTTGCGCCATGCAGGTGCCGAGGTAATGGGCCATTATGCTTTGGATGGGTGTCGGGTGGAAAAAGGATTCCTGCATTGGGGTCACGACCTAGGGCCAGAGGTTACGCCGTTGGAGGCTGGGTTGGGTTTTATGATAGATTGGTCGAAACCTGACTTCCGTGGCAAAACCGCGCTGGAGTGCCAAAGGGTCGAGGGTGTTAAAAAGCGCTTGGTGCAAATGCAGGTATCCGGCAGCCCGTTGATCCTCCACGATGAACCAATTGTTGAGCACGGCAAAGTCGTCGGTCTAACTACCTCCGGTGCTCTTGGCCCTCGAACCGGCCTTACATTGGCATTTGGCATGGTCGATGTCGCCAAGGGTGAAAGCAAGGCAGAGACCTTGCAAAGGCGGTTCCAGTTGGATGTCGCTGGCACCCTGTATCCGGCAAAGCCCATAAAACACCCACCTTATGACCCTCAAAACAGGAGGATGCACGCATGACCGAAGTTGCGATCATTGGTGGCGGTGTGATGGGTATTTCTCTGGCTTATCACCTGTCCAAGGCAGGCGTGCGGGATATCGTACTGTTAGAAAAAAACGACTTAACTCACGGCTCCACCTGGCATGCCGCTGGCCTGTGTACCCATTTTGCCCATAACGCCACCATTCAAGAACTAAGGGCAACCTCAGTACGCTTATATCGCGACATTCTACCGAAAGAAGTCGGGCGTACCTGCGGTTTCCATCGTTCTGGCGCGATGCGCATCACCCGCAATCCTGATCGACTGGACGAATTTGCCCATGTCACTGGCCTGTCTAAATTTACAGGCTATGATCTGCTTCTGATTTCACCTGATGAAATCGCCGAGCTTCACCCGCTAACGCATTTAGATGGGTTGATCGGTGGAATATACGAACCTGACGATGGTCACGTTGATCCCACACTGGCAGTCACCGCCATGGCAGAAATCGCGCGTTCCAATGGGGTAGAGATCCGGCGGTATGAACCTGTTCGCTCGATCTATCGGGAAGTCGATCATTGGACTGTCGACACTGATAAAGGGCAGATCAAGGCTCGGCATATCGTAAACGCGGCTGGCACGTGGGGCTTTGAAGTCGGTCAGATGATGGGTGTCAACGTGCCATCAGTTCCGATTCTACACCAATATCTTGTCACTGATCGCATTGATGCTGTTGCTGATCGCAAAGCAGAATTACCCATTATTCGCGACCCAGAGGAAAGCTGGTATGTCCGGCAAGAACGTGACGGCCTAATCCTTGGCCCTTACGAAAAAGAGGCGCAGCCTTGGTCAATTGATCAGGTCCCACCAGAGTTCGGCGCAGACCTCATGCCGCCTGACCTTGACCGGGTAGAGCATATTATTGACGCGGCCATGGCCCGTATTCCAGCGCTCGGCGAGGGCGGTGTAAAAACTGTGGTCAATGGTCCAATTACATTCAGCCCAGACGGCAACCCTTTGATTGGCCCGGCTTTTGGACAACCCAATTGTTGGATAATGACCGGTTCATCTATGGGCGTTATGGAGGGCGGAGGCGCTGGGTGGTTTCTTGCCCACTGGATGACAAAAGGCGCTCCTCCGATGGATGCTCTGGCTATTGATCCACGCAGATTTGGGCAATGGGCAGACCGTGATTTCCGCATATCAAAGGCAGTCGAATGTTTTGGCCTGCAATTCGGCGTTCACTACCCCTACGAAGAACGACCAGCCGCACGCGGCCTCCGCAAATCACCACTACATAACCATTTGGCCGAACATGGTGCCATCTTCGGGGTAGCCTACGGTTGGGAAAGACCAAATTACTTTGGAAAGCCTGCGTCACTCACTTTTAAACGCCCCTTTTGGCAGGACGCAGTTCTCACTGAAGGACAGGCTGCAAGCACAGATGCGGTGGTTAGTGATATGTCGATCCTTGCCAAATTCGACGTTATCGGAACTGACCTACAAGCATTCTTAACGGCGCTCGGCCCCAACAAACCGCCGAAGGTCGGTCGCATAGGCCTTACGCATTCACTAACCCCGACAGGCGGTGTATCTTCCGAGTTCACTGTCACGCGTATAACCAAACAGCACGCCTATTTGACGAGCGCAGCAGCAGCTGAAGAACGCGACTTTGATCATTTGAGAAAGTTGGCTCAAGACTTTGATATATTGATCAAAAAGAGAACGGACGATATTTCGATAATTGGTATTCATGGACCTAACTCTATGTCCATTCTGTCTGCCCTTACAGATACAGATTTGAATACAAAAGCATTTCCATGGCTCTCCACTCAGCAAATAACCGTCGCAGGCGAACCTCTAACCGCTCTCCGCGTGTCGTATATCGGAGAACCGGGGTGGGAGCTTCACTTGCCCAACGCACAGGCGGTTACAGTGTTCGACGCCATTATCAAACAAGGTGCCAAACCCATTGGGGCCTATGCAATGAACGCATTGCGTCTTGAAAAGGGATATCGCGCATGGGGCATGGATCTGACGACTGAACGTACTTTGGCCGAAACTGGGTTGGAAAAGTTCGGCGGAGAACCCAGCAACAGCGGTTGGCGCATGGCTTTGCTATCGATTGGCGGTGATTGCTATCCATATGGCGGGCATTGCATCAAATCAGATGGCAAAGCGTCTGGAATCGTAACATCTGCCGCTAAGGGGCCCAGAACCAGCCAGACTCTAGCGCTCGCTTTCTTGCGCGACGTGCCCAAAGACGCGCCATTGGTTGTTGAAATCTTAGGCGAGGATTTTGAGGCCAAAGAGCTTGAAAAACCACCCTATGACCCCGATAATCTACGTTTGCGCTGTCAGACTGGCTAAGCTGCCGCAGTCAAGCCAACATCAAGGGCCGAGATGATTTTCGCTGCTTCTGCTTCGGTCAGAACCAGCGGTGGTGACAGCAGGATTTGATGACCGGAAACGCGAACCATCACGCCTTCTTCATAAGCTACTTTCTGGACCGCTACGCCAGCTTGCATTGCTGGCGTTTTGGCGTCTTGGTCGCTGACCAGCTCCAATGCAGTCATTAAGCCATGGCCGCCTCGAACATCGCCGATTAGTGAGTGCTTAGCCTTCAATGCATTCAACCCATCAAACAATTGCGTGCCTCGGGCCGCAGCATTAGCACGTGGGTCAATGCGTTTGGTCTCTGCCAAACAAGCCAAAGCAGCAGCAGCACCAACCGGGTGGGCCGAATAGGTGTAGCCGTGACCAATGCCTGCCGCGCCGGTCGTGTCGCTCTCAAACACATCAACGACCTTTTCTCCAATCATACAGGCACCAAACGGATAATAACCGTTGGTGATGGCTTTGGCGGTGGACATCATATCAGGTTGAACGCCCCAATGGCGGGAGCCAGACCAGTCGCCCGTACGCCCAAATGCAGTAATTACCTCATCAGCAATCATCAGAATGCCGTGACGGTCACAAATCTCTCTCATACCTGGCATAAAACTTTCATGTGGGACCAAGACACCGCCAGCACCCAAAATTGGTTCCATGATGAAAGCCGCAATCGTGTGCGCCCCCTCAAAAGCAATCTCATCTTCAGCAGCCGACAGGATCAACTGAGCCAGCTTGGCGGGATCAGTCTCATTGTATGGATTGCGATAAGGGTAGGGCGCAGGTAGGTGGCGGCACCCAGGCAACAGCGGCTCATAGGCTGTGCGGAACCTGTTGTTACCATTCACCGAAGCGCCACCAAAATGGGTGCCGTGATAGCCTTTTTTCAGCGACAGAAACTTCGTCCGCTGCGTATCGCCACGAATTTTGTGATACTGACGCGCCAACCGCAGAGAGGTTTCAACCGAGTCCGACCCACCAGAGGTAAAAAACGCACGGGTCATGCCATCCGGGCCGAACCATTCCTGCAATTCATAGCTAAGCTCAATCGCTGCATCATTGCTGGTTCCGGCAAATGCAGAATAGTAAGGAAGCGTATTAAGTTGTTGGTAAATTGCATCTTTTACCGGCTGACAGGAATAGCCAAGGTTAACATTCCATAGCCCACCAACCGCATCGATAACCCGATGGCCATCAATGTCCGTGATACAGGCACCATCTGCGCCGGTGATGATCGTCGGTGGATTATTCTGCATAGCTGCAGGGTGCGCCATTGGGTGCCACATATGACGGGCATTATTCTCTTTCAGAAAATTGGAATCTTTCATGATGTTCCTCGTGTGCTGAGGCTGGTGCTATTCGGCGCGCCAGCTTGTCTGATTTAGATCGGCCCCAAAATGACCAGAAATTAGTCGCGCCGCCTTTTTGACTTCGATGGGTGTGATGCGGCCGGCGTCTTCATCAAAACGCGCGACTGGGGTGGCTACTGCAACCGCTCCGCAAACGGCGTTGTTTCTGTCGAAAATTGGCGCTGCGACACCGAAAACATCGGCTTCGAACATACCGCCGCTAACTGAAAAACCCCTTGCCCGGATATTCTCAGTTTCGTTGCGTAACTCATCTATGTCGATGATCGTGTGATCGGTGAAACGCTCTAAAGGACGGCTGAGCAGTTCATTACGTTCGGCATCGCTCATATGGGCAAGCACCGCCAAACCCGACGCGCTGGCGTGCAGGGGCAGGGGTTCTGCCGGGTCAATATAGACCCTCGTTCCCTTATAGTTGGTTTCAACAATCACTTGTTCAGCAAGCGAATCGCCATCTCGCATGGTCAAATGAGCCGTTTCTCGGGTTGTGTCGACCAATGTTTGCAGCACATTTGTTGCCGCGCGGTTCATGGGATAGGTTTTTTCGCGCACCAATGCCAACCGCACAACTGCGGGGCCAAGGTGGTACATCTTGTTTAACGGATCTTTCTGTAAAAAACCCTTATTTTCCAATGCATTTAGATAACGAAGTACGCTGGCTTTGTCTCGGTTCAACAATCGTGCTGCCTCTGACAAGCCTAGCGCAGGGCGGCTGTCAGAAAACAGGTCAAGCATATCCAATGCTTTTTCGATTGTACTCATCCGAAAATATCATCTCATTATTTAGTGCCCGACGTGAAAAATGTTTGACAGTTAGGGTGACGCGTTGCAAGTTTTTTGCAACCGACGGTTCAAATAATGAAATACGAACCTCGGGCAGGACCAAATGGGAGGATCCTATGAAAAAATTCGTATTCGCCGCAGCCGCGGCGGCAGTTGCTATGTCTGGTGCGTTCGCGCCAGCAGTTGCTGAATATCCTGAAAAACCAGTCAGCTTTGTTGTTCCGTGGCCTCCGGGTGATCTGGAAGATATCCTTACACGTATGATTGCCGAGGATTTTCAGGCGAAATACGGCGTGCCAGCAGCAGTCGTAAACAAACCCGGTGGTGGCGGTGGCCCTTTCCCCGGCGCGATTTCAGTCGCTGAGGCTCCTTCAGACGGCTATACAATTGGTTCGTTTGTGATCGGCGTTCCAGTCATCGGCCATAAAATTGGCATTGATGAACTAACACCAGAGAAATTCGATCCGCTCGGCATTTTCCTGACATATCCATTCATCCTCGCCGCTGCAGGCGATGCGCCATTCTCAAACATGGCTGAAATGGCTGAGCATGCGAAATCGAACGACGTGGCGCTTGGCCACTTCGGTGCTCCTTTGGCACCAACCCGAGTTTCACTCGCTTATGCGAAAAACGCCGGTTTTGAGTGGGGCAGCGAGGCTGCGTTCGACGCACTTGATTGCAACACGCTTGCATCTGGCGATGCTGATGTCATCAACACGACACTTCAGTTGATCCTGCCATGTTTGGCAGACATCACCGTTCTTGCGTCAATGACTGATGATCGCATCATGGACGGCGTTCCTACGATGGGTGAAGTTGATCCGACGTTGAACCTGGCATTGTGGAACGGTCTGTTTGTCAACAAAGACACACCAGCCGACATCCGCGCTAAAATCATTGAAGTTGCAAAGGAAACAATGGCTTCGGACCGCGCTCAGAAAGTTGCACGGGATACTGGTGCACAAGTCTACTGGCAGGATGCCGAAACTTCTGCCGCTCGCATCGTTGCTGATGGCGAAACACTTGCCAAAATCGGCGCATTGCTGGCTGAGTAATCTTTCAGTGTAATATTAGGCGCGGCCCAACAAGGCCGCGCCTTCTCTATATTTAGG
>JBMYPG010000025.1:0-27885 GCA_049600095.1 Pikeienuella sp.
CTCATCACCCAACGGACGATCATCCACAAAAGGCGGAGATATTGCGCGAACCCTATCATGAACAGGCACCAACGCGGGTGCAATCTCTACGCCCCGCAAATCCACGGCTTGCGCGGCCACAATCATCTCAATCGCGACCAATTCAGCCAACAGGTCCACAATCCGAAATGTGGCTTTAGCGGCTAACCCGGAATGCACGCTCACGTCCTCCAATCCGTCAGCGGAAAAACCGGGATAGATTGGCGGTGGGGTGGCAGCATGTGCAATCTCAGCAAACAGAGCCTCCACCGTTTTCATCACAGGGCTAATGCCTGCACCCGCTGCCCCTGCATGTGTTAGTCCATTGGGCAGCTCAGTAAAACGACCTGAAAGCATCTTGCCCACGCGGGCAGCAGTCACTGCTGCCATGTGCGCAAGCGACTGGTGAAGGGCACCAAGGGTAATCATGAGATGCGGGGTCAAATACCCGCCATGGCTTGCCACATGACCGCTTTCTATCAGCACGCCGGGGTTATCTGATGCGCCATTTGCTTCATCTTGAACAGCCTGTTGTACGGCAGATAATGCAGCCCGAACTGCGCCATAAACCTGCGGGATATTGCGAATGGAAAGGGGGTCTTGCAGCCGCCTAGCTGCCCCCTCTTCATACAGCGGCGACCCTGCTAGAAGATCAGCTAAATCTGATGCTGCTTCGATCTGCCCAGCTTGGGGCCTCAGTGCCAATAACTCCGGGTCCAATGCAGATAAATTAGCTCGAAACCCCTCAAGGCTCAGCGCCACGGCTCTTTTATGCGCCTCCAAAACGACGGTGAGCTGATGGCAGGCATACATTGCTAAGGCCGCAGAGGTGCACGAATGACTAACCAAGGCTAACCCTTCGCGCGGGCCGGGTTGCCAGCCTAAAAATCCGGCCTTGGTTAGTGCTTCAGAGGCATTGCAAACAACACCATTTGCCCACATACGACCTTCGCCAATCAGACCAAGGCCCATGTCGCCGCCCCACATCAGATCAGCGGCCCCAATGGACCCGACTGATCGAATGACGGGCGCAAGGCCAGCGTTCAGGCAATCTGCAATAAATATCGCCAAAGCAGGCCTGACACCGGCTGCACCGATCAACAGGGTATTCAAACGCACCGCCAAGGCAGCCCGACATTGTGCTTCGCTTAGGTCCGCACCTGAACTATGCGCCCGGCCACGCACCGTAGTCAGCGCAAATGCCTCCAGTTCATCCTCAGGCAGGGCATCAACCACCCGTGGCCCCAGCCCTGTCGTAACGCCGTAAACGGGTCTCCGCTCAGCTACCGCGTGGTCAATCACTTCCCGCGCCTTTGCCATTCTGCGAAGGGCGCTTTCATCCAGTGCCACCTGGGCCGTGCCCGCAGCAATGGCAGCCAAACCATCCGGGGTCAGGTTGTGGCCCGACAATGTAATAATCATGATGGTTTCCCCCTGTTTGGGCAGACTGGCGTGCGACGGCCTTGCTGGCAAGCCAGATTGGGTGCAGGAGGTGAATTGTTGCCCTTTCCCCTCTTGCTCCATCGCGCGACTCTCTCTATACGGCCCCATCACTGTCACGCGTGCGCGGGTCGGAATTCGCGCTAAGGAACCGGACTAATGAAAAAAGACATCCATCCAGACTACCACTTCATCGACGTAAAACTGCTTAGCGGCGAAATCGTCAAAATGCGCTCAACATACGGTGCCGAAGGCGACACCCTGTCGCTCGACATTGACCCAAGCGCGCACCCTGCTTGGACCGGCGGCCACAACAAGCTGCTCGACACTGGCGGCCGTGTTTCTAAATTCAAAAAGAAATTCGAAGGCTTCGGCTTCTGATCAACCCATTTGGGTTATCGCCGACCTTGGCTTACTAACGAACGCGCGTCCTGCAATGGGGCGCGCGCTTAACTTGTCGCGACCGGAGGCTTCATGCCGCGCGCTCATGTGATCGTTCTTGGTAATGAAAAAGGTGGGTCTGGCAAATCGACCACCGCAATGCACCTGTTCACTGCTCTGGCAAAACAAGGAAAACGCATTGGTGCGATGGACCTCGACCTTAGGCAGCAAAGTTTCTTTCGCTATGCCGAAAACCGTGCTGCCTATGCCCGCCGCGAAAATGAGGACTTAGAACTACCTCAGACCCGCAGCATCGCGATGAGTAAAACCAACGACCGCAAAACGGCACGGTTGGAGGATGACGAAGCCTTTGGTGAAGCACTAGAGGCGCTGCAGGCCGACAATGATTTTGTCCTGATCGACTGCCCCGGTTCGCACAGCTATTTTAGCCAATTGGCTCATGCTTCGGCTGATACGCTTGTCACGCCGATGAACGACAGTCTTGTTGATTTTGACCTACTGGCACGCGTGGACCCGGACACAAGCAAAGTCCTCGGTCCTTCAGTCTATTCCGAAATGGTGTGGAAGGCCCGGCAGTTGCGGGCGCAGGCGGGTCTAAAGCCGATTGACTGGATTGTGACCCGCAACCGCATGTCTAACCTGCAAGCGCGGAACAAGCGCAAGGTCGGCGGATTGCTAGAGGATCTGTCGCGCCGCATCGGGTTTCGTCTCGCCCCCGGCTTTTCGGAACGTGTGATCTTTCGTGAGATGTTCTTAAACGGCCTGACGCTTTTGGATTTGAAATCAGGTGCAATGTCGCTAAGTCATGTGGCAGCGCGGCAAGAAGTTCGCGAATTGTTGAAAGAGCTTGCATTGCCAGATGTCACTTCGGCAATATAATTGGGGTATGTGTGATTGACGTAGTCGACTTCTGCACAAACTTGTAGGGCCAAATGACAGATAAGCCGGAAAATGATGACCTGATTGAACTGCTACAAAACAGCGTTATTTTTCGAATCTCACGCACAAACAATATTCTGTCGAATTGCTCCGCTTTGCTGACAAAACACGCTGCCCAACTCAATCTCACGGACTGGCGGATGTTGGTCTTCCTTGGTGGCGGGTCGATTAATACTGCCGCTGATATTATCCAACAGACCAAATATGACCCAGCGATGGTAAGCCGAAGCCTAAACTCCGTTATCAAATTAGGTTATGTTTTGTCGGAACCGGATGCGGTCGATAAACGTATCAATCGACTTCGTCTGACCGAAAAAGGGTTGGAAACCTATCAATTGATTTCAAAGGCTGTCCGCAATCACGTCGACAGAGTGGAGGCAGGTTTTTCGCAAGAAGATTTAGACAAACTATTTTCGATGCTTGAAAAATTTCGATGCTTGAAAAAATTGAAGCCTCCGCGACTGAGGTTAGTAATGAATTTAGGGCGAAAATGAAGCCAGCAAGACCCCACAAGGGTAGTAATGCTTTTCGGCGCTGATGCGACGATAATCTACTAGAACACGGTATGTAGAACGGCTGCTGTGGGTGTCAAAGGTATACTAATTGCGTCGTAAAATTGACTTTTAAAGTCATTAGCGGTCACGACATAATTGTGCACTATATAGCCCATAACAGTATGCAGAGATTTATAGGAGAGCCATATGCGCGTCGCAATGATCGGAACCGGCTATGTCGGCTTGGTGTCAGGAGTTTGTTTTTCTGACTTTGGGCATGATGTTGTCTGTGTCGACAAAATGGAATCCAAAATCGACATGCTTAACAAGGGTGAGGTTCCCATTTTCGAACCCGGCCTTGATGCGCTTATGGCTAAAAACGTTGCTGCAGGGCGCCTCACTTTCACGACCGACTTGAAAGCAGCGGTTGATGGTGCGGATGCTGTATTTATTGCCGTTGGCACACCAACCCGACGCGGTGAAGGGCATGCTGACCTTACCTATGTATATGCCGCGGCAGAGGAAGTTGCGCACGCTCTGACCGGCTTTACCGTCATTGTAACGAAATCAACTGTGCCGGTTGGTACGAACCGCGAGGTTGAACGCCGTATTCTGGCGGCGCGTCCGGATGCGCCCTTCGCGGTTGCGTCAAACCCAGAGTTTTTGCGCGAAGGTGCAGCGATTGAGGACTTCATGCGCCCGGACCGGGTTGTGGTTGGTGTTGAGAATGATCAGGCGCAAGGCGTCATGCGTGACATCTATCGCCCGTTGTTTTTGCGTGAAACGCCGATGGTGTTCACCTCATTGGAAAGCGCCGAGATTATCAAATACGCCGCGAACGCGTTTTTGGCGACCAAGATCACCTTTATCAACGAAATCGCGGACCTTTGCGAAAAAGTCGGCGGCGATATTCATTCAGTTGCCAAGGGCATGGGGCTGGACGGGCGGATTGGCGGAAAATTCCTGCACGCCGGTCCGGGTTATGGCGGCTCTTGTTTTCCGAAGGATACCTTGGCGCTGACACGAACAGCTCAAGAGTTTAATGCGCCCATAAAAATCGTCGAAACCGTTGTACAGGTGAACGACGCGCGTAAACGCAAGATGGCCGATAAGATTGAGGCTGCCTGCGATTATCAGATGGCCGGCAAGAAAGTCGCTATCTTGGGCGTGACCTTTAAGCCTGACACCGATGACATGCGCGATGCGCCATCTTTGACCATCGTGCCAGCATTGATCGGTGCCGGGGCAGAGGTCGTTTTGGTTGACCCCGAAGGTCGCAAAGAAGGCGAAGCATTGCTACCCGGCGCGAAATGGGCCGAGGACGCCTATGTGGCTGCGCAAGATGCCGATGTCGTTGCCATCCTTACCGAATGGAACGAGTTCCGGGCGTTGCACCTTACACGGCTTCATGATGTGATGCGTGGTGACGTAATGGTAGACCTACGAAACATCTATCGGCCAGAGGATGCTGCGCAGGCAGGCTTTAACTACAGCTCAATTGGCCGCCCATCGGTGGAAGCGAAGGCCTGAAGAACAATCTACCTGGGTGGTCTTACGGCGGGCCACTCGCCGTAAGAATTAGCGAATTGCCGAGTTACCGAATTGCAGGCCGAGGGGCGACTGGCAAACAGTCCTTGCCTCGGGTTCGAATGGCAGCACATGCAGTATTTGCACCCGATTTATCAAACCCGGTTAACCTTGCCCGCCATGCAGTAACACCAGCAAGCCGGGTTTCCTCAACCGTTCGGCCCGCGGCTTCTAATCCCGAAATATCACTAAGCGCTACTGCGGCTAACTCTGCTACGGCAGTATCTTCGTTCCGGAAAACGCCCAGCTGAACTGACCAAGCAGGTGCAGGTGTGCTCTGGGCGGTCTTAGTTGGTCGTTTCCGGGGAACAGGGCCAACATTTGTAGGCTGCGTCGCAACCTGCGAGCCTGGCCGCTTGCGAGGCGCTACGGTTTTTAGAGGCGCAAATTCGGTGGCGTTATCGTCTCTGCGTACCATCTCACTTTCACGTACCGTAGTAAGAATTGGCGCTGGCTCCGGCGCATCCGCAATCTCTATAACTGTTCCGCCTTCTTGGGTGGTTTTAACTGTGGCCGTCTGTGGGGTTGTCGCTATCACCGTTTGCGGGGCATCCCGCCCATGCGAAGCCATCAAAGTTTCTGGCCGCTTGCGTGGCGGGGGGCTTTTGGTCACCGCAACATTCGGCCAGCGCTTTACAGCAGCATAACGCGGCGCCCGTTTGAACCCCATATCCAGCAGTTCAGCAATGCGTGCGTTGCGCCAACGACCGCTCCGCCCGCCAAAAACAACAGCAATAATGCGCTTCTCTCCACGCTTGGCTGAGGAAACGAGGTTGTAACCAGCAGCGGCCGTATAGCCTGTCTTAATGCCATCTGCCCCGCGATATGAATTCAGTAAACGCCGGTTGGTTGCATATATCGCGCGGCCCGCCGCATAAGTCTTTTTGCGACCAAACAAGTTGTAGTATTGCGGGAAATCATAAAACAGAGATCGACCTAAAATGGCCATGTCGCGTGCAGTGGATCGTTGGCGACTATGGGTCAGGCCCGAAGCGTTGGCAAAGGTCGTATTCTTCATGCCCAACTCTCGTGCCCGCGTTGTCATCCTTTTGGCAAATTCTTTCTCGCTACCTGCCAATGCTTCTGCCAATGCAACAGCGGCGTCATTGGCTGATTTTACTGCCGTGGCGCGCACGAGGTCTTTGATTGTGACGGTCTTACCCTGGCGTAGGCCAAGTTTCGAAGGAACTTGCCTGGATGCATGACGAGAGATTTTGACCTTCTGATCCAATCGCACCTTACCATCGCGTATCGCCTCGAAGGTTAGGTAAAGAGTCATCATCTTGGTCAAAGATGCTGGGTGGAGCCTCCGGTCCGCACTTCGCGCATGCAGCACTTCGCCACTTCGCGCGTCCATGACCAGTGCAGCATAGGGCGCAGCCCATGCGATGACTGGGAAGCCAGTTACAATGAAAAACAAGGCGACGATTCGAATCGTCGCAATGCGAAGCGTGGTCATTACCGTCCTCGCGCCTATAAATTTGCCGAACATACGCTCTTATGGCGCTATTTTGTCCGAACTGCTCAAGATCAGAGTAACATCACGTCGCCTGAATTGGAATCGCTTTCCGATTGTTGCGCCAAAAACATTGGTGTGACGTGTAAAATGGAGAAATTGTGCATTGCACAAGAAGACTATTGACGCAGTGCAGCATAAGGCCCATATACAATCCATCCCAAGCAGAGACGGCGCACGCTGCGCCGCATAAACCGGAGTATGTGATTATGGCTACTGCCACCAAAGCCGCCGCGAAAAAAGTCGAAAACCTGGTTGATGACGCGCAGAAAGCTGCGAACGATCAGTTCGAAAAAATGACAAAAACCTTCGAAGACGCCGCCGTCTTCGGTCAGGAAAATGTCGACGCCGTTGTTAAATCTTCAAACCTGGCTGTTAAAGCTGCCGAAGAAATGAACGCCGAAATCGTTTCTTACTCTAAGAAATCAGTTGATGAAGCTGTTGCTGCTGCCAAAGATCTGGCTGCTGTTAAAACCGCTCCTGAGTTTGTTGAAAAACAGGCTGCTTTCGCAAAAGCTTCTTTCGAAGACTTCATGAAGCAGGCAACTCAGTTCAACGAATTGTTCATGGCTGCTGCCAAAGACGTTGTTGAGCCTTTGAACGCACGCGCAACTGCCGCGACTGAAATGGCCAAAGCATACCGCGTCTAAGACCTGCATTTTTGCAAGTCACGCGAATACGATTGAAAAGGGGGCTCAGGCCCCCTTTTCTTGTTTTCGGCTGAATACTATATGATGGCATTATCGCATTTACGCTGGGCCAAAGGTGATTCTGAGTTTTGCTTGATCCGCACCGCATAGAAATGAGTGACGATGACCGCCCCGATGATGACAATCGCGACGATGACGGCTTTGGTACGGCACTACGCACCAAACCCCAGCAAAAGACCCAGCGGCCTTCGATGTACAAAGTATTGCTGCTGAATGATGACTACACGCCGATGGAATTTGTCGTGCAGGTGTTGGAACGGTTCTTTGGCATCACCAGCCAGCATGCAATTGACCTGATGCTAACAGTCCATCGCCGCGGCGTTGCTGTCGTTGGTGTGTTTTCCTTTGAAATTGCCGAAACTAAAGTCACGCAGGTGATGGACTACGCACAAAAAAATCAGCACCCTTTGCAGTGCACGATGGAAAAAGAATAGTCAGAAACCGCTGATACTACGTTTCAAGGTTTTCCTATCTAGGACGCGTTTTTGAAGCGTTTTGATTTGCACTAAAATCCCAGTTGAGCAATTGGCAGTTAGTTACGCCTATCTCTTGAAACAGAGATTTTCCGAAGATGCCTGAATCACGATCTTCTTCAAAAGAAAATATGCGAAGATTGGCCCCCTTGGTTGCCTCAAGAACCCTCGCATGAAAATCTGACCAACCCGGCGGTAGACCGAATTGCTCAAGTAATTCCTGATGGCTTGCACCGGTTGTTGGCGCATCCTCATGACGACGGTAATATACAGATTGAAGCCAATCTTCATATTCACGTTCATAAAGGCAAACAGTTAGCTTTACGCTGCCCTTTAACAGACCCTGAACCATTGCTTTCAGGGTGATGTTTGCGTTTGGATAAAGTCCGGAAATGTTCCAGCGCATAGGCAGACGACCGAGGAAATCTTCGCAGGAAATTACGTAGCGGCCTGTTTCAAGTTGGCTTGTAAGGTCAAGCATTGCTGTCTTGATATTCGGCGCGTTTTGCTTTGCCAACTTTGTGTTTCGCGACTGCAACATCAATTTTTGCACTGGCAAAACTAGGGGGTCCTTCCAGCCTAGGTATGTGGCCTTATCTGCATACAGCGGTTGATTGCGCCGCAATGTACGCTGGATAAAGCGGGAACCTGTCCGATGTGGTCCAATATGGATGATGAACTCAAGGTCTTTGCGGATTCGGAAAAATCGGAACATTGCTCAGGCTAGTTTACGGAAACGAAAGGCGAATTCGGTCAAATATCGACTTCTGGGCGGCTTCTTGCAATGAAAATGAGGGAATTTGCGCTGATGCCTTGAACAACAGCATAGAAAGCCGATTTAATGTAATAGACCACGCGCCCCGGCAGGGGCCAAAACGCCCAAAGGAATAATTATGCCTTCGTTTACGAACACGCTGGAAGAGGCGATTCACAAGGCCATCGCATTCGCCAATGAACGGCGCCATGAATTGGCGACGCTGGAACATTTGCTGCTGGCTCTGGTCGATGAACCAGAGGCGTCAGCGGTGATGAAGGCATGCGGGGTGGATCTGGAAGTTCTGAGAACGTCACTGGTCAAATTCGTTGATGAGGAATTGGACACCTTAATCTCAGATATTGAGGGATCAGAGGCTGCACCGACGACAGGCTTCCAGCGGGTCATCCAACGCGCCGCAATTCATGTTCAAAGCTCTGGGCGATCCGAAGTCACCGGCGCAAATGTGCTGGTTGCGATCTTTGCTGAGCGTGAAAGCCACGCGGCCTATTTCCTGCAAGAACAGGACATGACCCGCTATGACGCGATCAATTACATTAGTCATGGCATCGCAAAGAACCCGGCTTACGGAGAGGCGCGGCCCGTTCGTGGTTCGGATGATGAGGAAACAGCTTCTGAAGAACCCGGTAAAGGGAAAGAAGATGAAAGCGCGCTGGCTAAATATTGCGTCGATCTGAATGCCAAAAGCCATAAAGGCGACATCGATCCGCTGATTGGGCGGAATGAAGAGGTTGAACGCTGCATTCAGGTTCTGTGCCGCCGTCGCAAAAACAACCCCTTGCTGGTTGGCGATCCCGGTGTTGGTAAAACCGCCATTGCCGAAGGATTGGCCAAGAAAATCGTCGAAGGTGAAACCCCAGACGTTCTCGCGGGCGCTACAATCTTCAGCCTCGACATGGGCGCTTTGCTGGCCGGTACGCGGTATCGCGGTGATTTCGAAGAACGGCTAAAAGCCGTGGTGACCGAACTGGAAGATCACGATGACGCGGTTCTGTTCATCGACGAAATCCACACAGTTATTGGCGCTGGCGCGACGTCAGGCGGGGCGATGGATGCCTCAAACCTGCTGAAACCGGCGCTCCAATCCGGCACACTGCGCTGCATGGGGTCCACAACCTATAAAGAATTCCGCCAGCATTTTGAAAAAGACCGCGCGCTCAGCCGCCGGTTCCAGAAAATCGATGTGAAAGAACCGAGTGTTGATGACGCGGTGAAAATCCTGCGCGGCCTGAAACCGTATTTCGAGGAACACCACGGCATTCGTTACACGGCAGAGGCCGTGCGCACTGCCGTTGATCTCGCCGCCCGTTATATCAACGATCGTAAACTGCCAGACAGCGCGATTGACGTGATTGATGAGGCAGGCGCAGCTCAGCATTTGCTAGCCGAAAGCAAACGCAAGAAAACCATTGGCGCGAAAGAGATTGAAAATGTCGTCGCCAAAATCGCGCGCATCCCGCCGAAAAACGTATCCAAGGATGATGCGGAACTGTTGCGCGGACTTGAGGACAAGCTCAAGCGTGTTGTGTTTGGACAAAACAATGCAATCGACGCTTTGGCATCAGCCATCAAGCTGGCTCGTGCCGGCCTGAGAGAGCCTGAGAAGCCAATTGGTTCCTACCTCTTCGCTGGCCCGACCGGTGTTGGTAAAACTGAGGTTGCGAAACAACTAGCGGATAATCTGGGCGTGGAGCTGCTGCGCTTTGATATGTCTGAATATATGGAGAAACACTCAGTCAGCCGTCTGATCGGTGCCCCTCCGGGCTATGTCGGCTTTGATCAGGGTGGCCTGCTGACGGATGGCGTGGATCAAAACCCACATGTTGTTTTGCTGCTGGATGAGATTGAAAAGGCCCACCCGGACGTATTCAACATCCTGCTGCAGGTAATGGATCACGGCAAGCTGACCGATCACAACGGTAAATCGGTGGACTTCCGAAATGTCGTGCTGATCATGACATCAAACGCTGGCGCGTCGGAGCAAGCAAAGGCAGCCATCGGCTTTGGCCGTGATCGTCGCGAGGGCGAAGATCTCGCCGCGATTGAAAAGGCGTTCACACCAGAATTCCGCAACCGCTTGGACGCGGTCATCTCGTTCGACCCGCTGCCACGCGAAGTCATCCTGCAAGTCGTAGAAAAATTCGTCTTGCAGCTAGAGGCTCAATTGTTGGATCGCGGTGTATCAATTGAACTCAGCCCGGCAGCCGCAGAATGGATCGCCGACAAAGGCTATGACGACAAAATGGGCGCACGGCCTCTTGGCCGGGTGATCCAAGAACACATCAAAAAACAATTGGCCGAGGAGTTGTTGTTCGGCAAATTGGCCAAAGGTGGGCTTGTGGTCGTTAATGTTCATGAGGGCGAATTGCAGCTTTCCATCTCGCCACCAGACCATAAACGTCTGGCCGGGGGAAAGCCGCCTTTGTTGACCGCTGAATGATCAGGTTCCTACTGGCCGCAATAGTAGCGGCCAGCCCCGCCGCCGCATTGGAGCTTTCCCTGCCTGTAGATTGCGACATGGACGGTGATTGCTACATCCAATCCTACCCGGATCGCGACGTCAGCAACGGCTACAAAGATTATTCCTGTAACGGGATGAGCTATGACGGCCATAAGGGATTGGACATTCGCGTGCCAAGTCTCGACCGACTAAATCAAGGCGTCGATATTCTGGCTGCGGCGCCAGGTCAGGTCCGTGCGATCCGCGATGGTGAGCCTGATACGGGCATTGAGGATTATGCGAAGGGCAAAGATTGCGGCAACGCCGTTGTTATTCTTCATAGTGACGGCTGGGAAACGCAGTATTGCCACATGAAACGCGGCAGTATTGCCGTCACCAAAGGGCAGATTGTTGATACCGGCGATGTGCTGGGCCGCATGGGCCTGTCGGGTAGAACCGCCTTCCCCCATCTTCACCTTTCAGTCCGCCATCGTGGCAGGCACATAGACCCTTTCAATTCAGTTTCTCTCGATACGCGTTGTGGCGTAAAACGCCGGGGCATGTGGACAGCAAAGGCAGCCGAGGCGCTCCAGTATAGGGGCGGCGGAATCGTCGACGCTGGCCTAGCCTCGCGCCCCGTTGAACTCGAAGAGGTCAGGGAAAAAGGCACGGCACTGACGACAACAGGACGTGATGCAATGCTGTTGTGGGCAAGGTTCTATGGCCTTCGCAAAGGCGATGTCATGTCACTCGACCTAACAGGTCCGAGCGGTTTTGAGGCCAAAAACAACGTCACTTTTGACCGTAATCGTGCGGAACATATGCTGTACGCGGGCAAGAAAACCCGTAACGGCTGGGCCACAGGCACTTATACCGGTATCGCCAAACTGATCCGCGATGGTCAGGTGCACGATCAGGAAATCGTCACACTGACGGTGGAGTAGAACTGGAGGCAAAAGCGGCAGCCCACTTCATCTTTGTTCCAAAAATACCGAAAACCAGCCCTACCCAAACCGCGCAGGCGTAAATAATTCAGGGTCAATCGACGGCTCGACACCGGTTATCAAATCAGCAACCATCTGAGAAAGCGCGGGCGAGGTCTGGAACCCATAACCGCCTTGCCCAGCCAACCAGAAGAACCCCTCTGCCTGACCATCAAAGCCAACCACCGGCTCACCGTCATTTGAAAACGAGCGCAACCCAGCCCATGGCGACAGCACCTGAGTTAGCGGCACAGTCACCCGCTGGCTATATTTCCACAGCCCCTCAACCAGTACGTCGTCATATTTGTCGATCTGCATGTCCTGGGGTTCAACGGCAATTTCCTCGGCGGGTGAAACCATCAGGCCGGCCCCCATCGGGCGGGCATAGAAACTTTCATCCGCTTCAAAAAACATCGGCCATGAACGCGGGTCATGCTCTGTCAGCGGCACAATCGCCGCTGACCGGCGTTTTGGTATAATCGAAATTGCAGCAGCCCCCGCCATTTCAGCAATCTGCGTGGCCCATGCTCCGGCTGCGTTGACTATAATCGGCGCCTCAAATTCACCCGCAGGCGTTACTGCCCGCCATTGCCCACCAACCCGGGTCAGGCTTTCAACACGGGCATTGCAAACCAATTGGCCAGCAAAAGCACGGATAAGGCGACGATAACCAGCCACCAACAGGTCCGTATCTACATCCTGCCCAATCGGGTCGAATGCGACGCGGCTTATTCCATCCGTATTGAGTATCGGCACCATCGACAGCGCCTCACCAACCGAAATGTCCTGATAGTCAGGGTTGGCCGCCAATATGGCCGCTACATCGGACCCATCGCCACTATCAAGGTGCAACTCACCACGAGGGCTCAGCAACGGCCCTTCATAAACATCCGGTGGGTCGTCATAGAATGGCGCGGAAGCAACCGAAGCCACGCGTACACCTGTCGGGCCATAGGTGGTCAGGAACATCGCAGCGGACCGACCAGAGGTATGATAACAAGGCTGCGCCTCCCCCTCCAACACCACAACACGCGCGCTCGGTGCCAGATAGGCAGCAGCCCCAAGGCCTGCCACCCCCGCGCCAATGATCAGTATGTCTGCTGTATTTGTCACGAAGAATGTATGGCGCGGTGCGACCGTGGACGCCAGCGGAAAGGTGATGCGACGGGCAAATAATGTTCGCGGGCAAACAACGTTCGGGTCGCTTGTCCGCAGGCAATATGTGGTGGAACGGGCGAATGAAGTTGGCTGACAGTCTGGTCAGCTCATTTGAGTCGAGCGAAGTATTGCGATGTACAAATTTATTCTGGCGGCGTTGCTGACATTCACAACATTGCCCGCATTTTCCGCTGCCCTTGCCGCCGCCGGGTTTATCGAGGACGCCGGCCTGAAAGATGCGCTAATCTATGCCCTGAAAACCAATCCTGCATTGCGGGGTGGTGCGGTGAATGCGGACAGGCTGGCGGCGGCGATTGAAAGCACGGGTAGGGCGGGGAGTGACGGTGGAAATACTGGTGGGGATGGTCAATGATCCGCCCTTACACCATCCAGTTCTGGCTTTGATGATGAAATGCGATGATTGAAACTGTGGTGTCGCTGACCTGGTAGAAAACCAAGAATGGTGTGCGCTGTATGACCAGTTCCCGCACGTCTTTTCGCCTTCCTTTTCTGCCAATCAGAGGCGTCGAGCTGAGTAACGATATTTGACGCTCAGTGTGTTGAAGCATCCGATCAGCGGCGGTTGGGTTTCTTTCGCCGACATAGTCAAGCGCCTGCTCCAGTCCTCGTCGTGCCGGTCCGGTCCAAATTATGCTTCTGTGATGCGCCATTTAGCGAACACCTCTTCCATCTCTTCTTGGGTATAAACGTCCCCTCGATCCAAGGCATCCAGCCCCTCCTTAATTTTGGCCTCAATCTCCCGTTGATAGGCGAGATATCCATCCAACGCCTCATTGATCACAAAGCTGCGGTCGCGTTGCATGTTGGCACCGATCTGGTCCAGTTTGTCGCGAATTTCGGTGTCGGTGCGAAATGAAATAGTGGTGCGGGGCATGGCACGGCTCCTGTCATACGGTGTATTACATTATAATACGATGTAATACGCTGATTGTCACCCCGGCTTGGCACCAGACAAGCGCGCCATAAAGTAAGGCCCCGACGATGTGCCAGGGCCTTACTATGCTCAACTCAGGACGACTTCCGGCGCGTTTACAACTCGCCGCGTACCAACTTTTCATAATCCTCAGCGATACCGCGTGTCAGCTCACCAACTTCAAACATATAGTCATCACCGATCTGCCCAACTGGCGTAACTTCCGCCGCTGTACCAGTCAGCCAACATTGCTCAAAGCCGGACAGTTCCTCCGGCATGATGTGACGCTCAATAACCTCAACACCACGATCTTTCAGCATGCCGATAACGGTCTGCCGGGTGATGCCGTTCAGAAAGCAGTCGGGCAGGGGGGTGTGAACCGCGCCGTCCTTGACGAAAAAGACATTCGCGCCCGTCGCCTCAGCAACATAACCGCGATAGTCCATCATCAACGCGTCAGAGCACCCCTTGGCCTCTGCCTCATGCTTGGACATGGTGCAGATCATGTACAGACCAGCAGCCTTTGCATGGCAAGGAATGGTCTCTGGCGACGGGCGTTTCCAACGAGAGATGTCGAGCTTGGCACCCTTCATCTTCGCATCGCCATAATAGGCGCCCCATTCCCAAACGGCGATGGCCATATGGACAGGGTTTGCCGCAGAGGCGACACCCATATCGGTGCCAGAACCACGCCAACAGAACGCGCGAACATAAGCATCCGACAGGCCACTTGCTTTCAGAACTTCATCCTTTGCCGCAGTGATTTCATCGGCGGTGTAGGGAATTGGAATATCCATAGCGACGCCAGAGGCGACAAGCCGCTCAGAATGTTCCTGGCTTTTGAAAATCACACCATTATAGGCGCGCTCACCCTCAAACACCGATGATCCATAGTGCAGCGCGTGGGTCAACATATGCACCTTCGCGTCGCGCCAGTCGATCATTTCACCATCGAACCAGATCAGACCGTCTCGGTCATCATAGGGGAGGCCAGCCATGGTATTCCCTTTCAAGATTAGGCCGGGCGCAAAGCCCGGAGTGCCGGCAAATAGCCATTATATTTACGAATGTTTCATTTTTCGCGGCAACAAAGTCATTTAATGACTCGGCTGCTTGCGCTTTTGGTAACTGTGGGCTATTTCAATGTCAACAAAGCTGACGTATTTTGTGAACGTCTGAAATCTTGATCCGGAGATACGCATGCGTAGCGATCAACTACTGTTTTTGACCGATGACCGGATGCGCAGCGGGGTAGAGTTAATGTTCTTTGCCTATCGTGACATGACAGCGGATCCCGACAAGGTATTGGCACAACGCGGATTGGGCCGCGCGCATCACCGGGCGCTGCATTTCGTTCGCCACCGTGAAGGCATTACTGTGGCCGAATTGATTGACCTGCTAGGCGTGACCAAACAGTCGCTTAACCGTGTGTTGCGAAAACTGATCGAAGACGGGATCATCTATCAAGAAGTTGGCGAGTCTGACCGTAGACAACGACGACTTTATCTGTCTGATGAGGGCAAAGCGCTGGAAAAAAGCCTCGCGGCCATGCAACGTGAACGCCTACGCAAAGCCTTTCAAAAGGCTGGCCCTGATGCAGTTGCAGGATTTCGGGAAGTGCTGGCGCAAATGATGGATGAAGGTTCCAGAAATTATCTGGCGGATATGGCGGATACACAATGATTGAACAACCGGCCCACATCCTGATCGTTGACGATGATCAACGCATTCGCAGCCTGTTAAAACAGTTCCTGATAAAGAACGGCTATCTGGTAACCGAAGCACGCGACGCGGCCCATGCCCGCCGTGTTCTTTCCGGTTTGGCTTTTGATCTGTTGATCATCGACGTGATGATGCCGGGCGAGGATGGTTTTTCGCTAACCAGCGGTATCCGAGAAGCTGTGGAAGCACCGATTCTGTTGTTAACAGCGCGGGGCGATACAGAGGACCGGATAACCGGCCTTGAAGCTGGGGCAGATGATTACCTGCCCAAGCCCTTCGAACCACGTGAATTGCTGCTCCGCGTCGCAGCAATACTCCGCCGTGCGGCCATTGTCCCAACGCAAGAAGAGCCACCCAAAACCCTGTCGTTGGGCGAAACCCGCTATGACATCTCTCGTGGCGAGTTGTGGCAGGGCGACCAACTGGTGCGTCTAACCTCAACCGAAAGCGCACTAATGCGCGTGTTTGCACGGGCCCCGAACGAAGCATTAAGCCGTGCCCGGTTGGTAGATGAGCTCGGCGGTGCCGCAGGCGGCGCACAAGAACGAGCTGTGGACGTACAAATCACGCGCCTGCGCCGTAAAATCGAAGCAGATCCCAAAAACCCGAGGTACCTGCAAACGGTTCGGGGCGAAGGGTACATGCTGACCCCAGAATAAATGAGCTACTGCAGCCCAGCCCGATATTCCTTTGGGCTGCATCCCGCACCACGTCGAAACGCCCGACTGAAATAGGCCGGGTCAGGATAGCCTAGAGCATACCCGATTTCGGCAATGGTCTGACTGGTGTAAGCCAACTCCCTCTGCGCTTCCAAAACCACACGCCTCAGAATCAATGTTGATGCGGATGTTTGCGTTAACTCTTTGCACACTCGGTTTAGATGCGGTGCGGTACGTCCAAGTTTGTTGGCGTAAAACACAACTGATTTATCCGTGGTGAAATGGGCCTCTAGCAGTGTTTGAAAATCAGCATAGATTTGCTGAGACCGCGTTCCCCCGGTTTCATTGGGTGCATCACTCGCGCGCCTCGCAAACCACCGGGCGGCAATGTTTAACCACCCCCGCAGCATAGCGGCACGGTCTTGCGCTACGCTGGCATACTCAGCGGCCAGTTCCTGCATCGCAAAACTCACCTGAACATCTGCTGTTTCCACCATCGGTGCTTTTAGACGATCCAAAACCTCCGACCCTTCACCCAACGCGGCTGCAATGGTTGAGCTGTGGGCCGTAAGCACCACGCCATCGGTTCCCGGATCGAACGTAAACCCGTGCACGCACATTTGCGGCACAAACAACGCCGTCTGTCCCTCAAACCGGGTCTTCCATCCATCAGCCACCAATTCACCGCCACCAGAGCGTATCAACAGCATCTGATCCAACCCCGGATGGCGATGGGTTTTGATCCGCCAATCGAGTGCGGCGGCGCGGTCCTCTATCCGCTCAATATGCAATAGATCAGGTGGTTGGCGGGTTTCACCGTATAAGGCAAAGGCTGGAATCTGTTTCATAATGTTTGAATAGTACCATCAAAACCAACATTGAGCTAGGGTTTCAATAAAGGGAGTGAGCTAAGAAAGCCAGAGATAGGGGAGAGATAACATGCGTACTCAGGTTTGCATCATTGGCGGCGGCCCGTCAGGTTTGCTGCTCAGCCAACTTTTGCACCGCGCGGGCATCGACACCGTCGTGCTTGAACGTAAAAGCCAAAGCTACGTTTTATCCCGCATTCGGGCGGGCGTTCTCGAATCCGGTATGTGCGATTTGCTGATAGAGGCTGGCGTCGGCGAAAACCTGCTGCGTGATGGCATCGTCCACAACGGCACGCAAATCGCCTCGGCTGGTAAGATGATCCATGTCGATTTCAAAAAACTAACCGGCAAGGCCGTTACGGTTTACGGGCAAACTGAGGTGACCCGCGATCTATATGCAGCGCGAGAAAAAATGGGCGGCATCGTGATTCATGAAGCCGAAGGGGCCGTGATACACGACGCCGACAGCACCGCACCCTATGTCACTT
Organism: Pikeienuella sp.; assembly: GCA_049600095.1. Taxonomy (GTDB): domain Bacteria; phylum Pseudomonadota; class Alphaproteobacteria; order Rhodobacterales; family Rhodobacteraceae; genus Pikeienuella. The sequence continues at coordinate 17,608 of JBMYPG010000025.1, forward strand.
ACGAAAAAGACGGCGCTCAGCATCGGATTGATTGCGATTACGTAGCGGGTTGCGATGGGTTTCATGGTGTCAGCCGCAAAACGATCCCCTCAACAGTGTTGCGTGAATTCGAAAAGGTTTATCCGTTTGGCTGGCTGGGCATCCTGTCTGAAACGCCGCCAATTGATGATGAGTTGATCTATGCGCATCACGAACGCGGATTTGCTTTGTGTTCCATGCGCAACGCGAACCTGAGCCGATATTACGTGCAAGCCCCCGTCGATGATCCCATCGAATCCTGGTCGGATGACCGGTTCTGGGATGAGCTGCGCCTGCGCCTGCCAGAGGAAGCAGCAGCGGCGCTCGTCACCGGGCCTTCGATTGAAAAATCCATCGCACCGTTGCGCAGCTTCATTGCAGAGCCTATGCGCTGGGGGCGGTTGTTCTTGGTGGGCGATGCTGCCCACATTGTTCCGCCAACCGGCGCAAAAGGACTGAACCTTGCTGCCTCAGATGTGCAATATCTATCGCGAGCGCTCATTGGTTTTTATGCAGGTGATGGTGAAGACGGCATTGAAACCTACTCGCAAAGGGCGCTGGACCGGGTTTGGAAAGCGTCGCGTTTTTCGTGGTCACTTACCAGTCTGCTGCACAGATTCCCCGATCAAGGCGCCTTTGACCTGCGCGCGCAAGAGGCGGAAATCGCCTACCTCGCTACATCCACCGCAGCGCAAACATCATTCGCCGAAAACTACGTGGGATTACCTTATTAGTACCTGCTTAGAACAACCACATCAGCTTTCCACTTGCTCATCTCAGGTGTCGATTGTGTTGCCGCTGCCTTGGGTGAGTAAAACTGAATCGACGCCTTCAGGCAGGCCAATTGGTCTCTAAGACCATCATTTATGCGTGTAAAACGGCCTCAATACGCGCAATGTGACGCGATAGGCTGGTTATTAGCCATAATCAGACCCATATTTTGCTAGATAACCGTTCACCGGATACATTGCGGTAACCATTTCTCCGCATAGTGGTGCGAATATTGCACTGATATAACGGTGTGAATATTACGGGTGTGGAATAGGCAGAAGAAAGCGCAGGTGAGGCTGAGATGTTTCAGTTCGAAAACGTCAGCAAATCATTCTTGGCGCGGGGGCGTATGACGCCGATCGTGCTAAATGCGACGTTTACTGCGCATTTCGAAGAAAACTTTGGCCTTGTTGTCCCTCCTAGAGGCGGCAAAACCACCATGACCAATTTAATATTGGGTGCAGAACAGCCTGACACTGGTAAAATCTATCGTTACGGCAAAATCAGCTGGCCCGTTGGTGGCGTTGGCGGGCTTATTCCCGGCCTGAGTGGGGCAGAAAACTGCCGTTATGTTGCAATGATCTATGGTCTGGACCCGGATGAGGTTTTGGCCTTCGTCATCGATCTCGCCCGTATCGGCCACTACATGGATATGCCGGTCAGGATCTATACATCGACATTAAAAAAACGGCTTAGCTTGGCACTATTGCTGGCCTTGGAATTTGATATGTACTTGGTGATCGAAGGTGCTGCAGCAGGGGATAAGGACTTTGCAGAGCGCGCAGGGCCGATCCTGCAGGAAAAACTGGACCGAACACCGATCATGTTCATGGCAGGTTCACCCGATAAAATGGCGAAGTTTTGTAAACGAGTTGCTGTTATTGATGATTGTGAGCTGCACAGCTTTGATTCAGTGGAAGAGGCGAAAGTCTTTTATGAGCGTGGGTTGATTGATCATGGATGAGATAACAAATCCCGATGCAAAGACTGAAGAGGAACAGGCGCAATTAATCGCTAGACGCAAAGAGCGCCGCGCCCGCCGGCGTATGCGCCAGGCCATGGCTGAGGCTGCCGCCGCCGCCGCCGCTGATCAAGCGAGAGAAGAAGGTGCAGAGGCACCAAAGCCTGATTACGAGAATGCGAGGCCAGAGACGGGCAGACGCGGTGATGATCAGGCGAAAGCTGAACCCGTAGTAGGTGATAATTCCAAGACACAAAAGCGTGGCACTGAAATTGCTCGCGTACAGCCGACGAAATTGCAGAAGGCACCGGCCGCTGGCGCATTGGCTGATACCGTTCCAGATGATGCATTCTTAGTTGCTCAGCGCGCTCGCGAAGCGCGGATGAAAGACATTCGCAAAGAACTGAGGCGTCGCCGCCGCTTACGATCGCTTGGCATATTGCTGCGGTTTGCGATTTTCGTGCTGATTCCGACCGCAGTTGTTGGTTGGTATTATTATGAAAAGGCCACAGACATGTACGTGTCTGAAAGTGCGATGGTATTCAAAGGGGCCTCTTTGGCCGGTGGCGCAAGCGGCGCCGCCGGTCTGCTTGGCGGCGGCGCACTACCCACGGATCCAATCTCCTTGCAGGAGTACATCCTGTCGCGGGATTTGTTGAAACGGCTGGACGCAGAGCACGGCTGGATCGCTCATTTCCAAAGCGAAAGCATCGACGAATACCATCGACTGCCTGCCGGGGCGACGTTTGACGATGCATATAGCTATTTTCAGGGCAACTTCCTGACTTCGGGTAAAGTAGAGGTCAGTTTTGACCTGATGGAAGGCATCATCCGCATGGAAGTGACTGGCGCAACGCCAGAGGCTGCAAAACGATTTGCTGATGCGATCATCGCTTATGGTGAAGAACAGGTGAACAGCCTAAATGCCCGCTCACGCTTTGATGGGCTAGAGATTGCTGATGAAGGTGTGAATGCTGCGAAAGCAGAGATGATTGAGGCACAGAACAAGATTAATGAATTGCAGGAGCAAATCCAAAGCTTCGACATTTTAGGGGAATCTGCTGAGATCCAGGCGCGTATTTCCCAGTTTGAGGCAGAGATTGACGGCTTGAAGGCGCAAATTTCAAAGCTTGAAACTGTGGCAAAAGACCCAAATGACAGTCGATACATCCCATTGCGCCTAGATCTCAAAACGAAAGAAGCTCAGGTAAAGGAACTACGCGCCCGACTTATCGGTGACGGCAATTCCGGAGACGGTCGTCCATCAAACGCGCAACTCAATTCGATGATGTTATTGGCGCAAACTGATTTGGGTGCGGCGCAACTCAACTATAACTCAGCTCTACAATCTAAACAGATCGCAATCCAAACGGCATCGCAACAATCGCTGTACCTTGAAACTGTTGTACAACCTTCGGCACCACAAAAGGCTGATAAACCGAACCGTATGGCAAATACGGGGCTGGTTTTCTTGGTGTTATTTGCGGCATATATCATCGGAATGCTGACCGTCTCGCTGATCCGCGAACAGGCGGCGATCTGAGGGAAGTTCATGACCACTACACCCATTCAAGTCGGCGACATTTCAATTGGCGGCGACGCGCCACTTTGTTTGCTGGCGGGCCCATGCCAATTGGAAAGCCTTGACCACGCGTTGATGATTGCTGAACGCATGGCGGAAAACGCAGCGCGGAACGGCCTCGGCTATATCTTCAAAGCGTCCTACGACAAGGCAAACCGCACCTCGCTCAGCGGTATACGCGGCTTAGGCATGGACGAAGGTTTGCGGATCTTGGCAGAGGTTAAGGCACGCATCGGTTGCCCCGTTGTCTCAGATGTTCACGCACCAGATCAATGCGCCGCCGCTGCCGAAGTGTTGGATGTACTGCAAATCCCCGCATTCCTGTGTCGCCAAACTGACCTGCTGATTGCCGCCGGTGAAACTGGTGCAGCTATCAATGTAAAAAAGGGGCAGTTCCTCGCACCATGGGAAATGGGCAATGTCGCTGACAAAATTGCCTCCACCGGCAACGAGCGGATCATGTTGTGTGAACGTGGCACCAGTTTTGGATACAACACCTTGGTTGCGGACATGCGCGGTCTGCCGACAATGGCCGCCACAGGTCGCCCTGTCGTAATGGATGCCACGCATTCTGTACAACAGCCCGGCGGGCAGGGTGGCAGCAGCGGTGGTCAGCGCGAATTTGCACCAGTGATGGCGCGGGCAGCAGCCAGCTTGGGCGTTGACGCAATCTTCATGGAAACCCACGAAGATCCCAACAATGCGCCCTGCGATGGTCCGAACATGATTTATCTTTCGGATATGCCAGAGCTTTGCGGCGTTCTATCTGATTTTCACAAATTGGCGCGTGCCCATCCAATACAGCTATAAATCCCTATGGTGTTGGGCCGCTCTAAGCACCTCAATTCCAAAGGCGACCCAATGACCGCTCAAGCACCAATTCCTCACCCAGAAGTGGCCCAAAACACATGGGAGTTTTTGCGTGAGCCAATGATCGCCCCAACGGGTTTCCGCGAATACGATGCGCGCTGGGCTTTTCCCGATCAGATCAACCTGCCGGGTGTTCAGGCGCTCGGCTTTGGCCTCGGCACCCAAATTCACGAGACTGGCCTGCCGCCACGTTGTGTGGTGTGCAACGACTATCGGTCGTACCAACTCTCAGTAAAACAGGCACTGACTTTGGGGCTAATGCAAGCCGGTATTGAGGTGCTGGATATTGGCGTGGGCCTCTCGCCCCTCGCCTATTTTGCCCAGTTCCATTTAGGGGTGGAGGCTGTGGCCATGGTCACTGCCAGTCACAACCCCAATGGCTGGACCGGCGTAAAAATGGGCATCGAAAAACCATTGACCCACGGCCCCGATGAAATGGCACGCCTTCGCGATATCGTACTGAATGGCGAACAAGTCGCCCGCCCCGGCGGGGCCTATACCCGTGTTGATGGCGTGCAAGAGGCTTATATCGACGACATCTGCGGTGATTTCAAAATGACCCGCAAGCTGAAAGTTGTCTGTGCAACTGGCAACGGAGCTGCGGGCTGGTTTGCCCCCAAAATTCTGGAACGGATCGGCGTTGAAGTTGTGCCCAGCCACAATGACCTCGATTACACCTTCCCCAACTACAACCCCAACCCAGAGGCGATGGAGATGCTGCACGACATGTCCGCCTCGGTCAAAACATCGGGCGCTGACTTGGCGCTAGGTTTTGACGGCGACGGCGACCGCTGCGGCGTGGTTGATGATGAGGGTGAAGAAATTTTTGCCGATAAAGTCGGGGTGATCATGGCACGGGATTTGGTACAGCAATTCCCCGGTGCGACTTTTGTTGCTGACGTAAAATCAACCGGCCTCTTCGCCTCTGACCCGGTGCTGCGGGCAGCGGGTGCAAAGGCGGATTACTGGAAAACCGGACACAGCCACATAAAACGACGGGTCAAACAACTTGGCGCTTTGGCGGGGTTTGAAAAATCTGGCCACTATTTCCTGTCAGGTGAGATCGGCCGGGGTTATGACTGTGGTATGCGCGTTGCCTTTGAAATCTGCCGCATGATGGACCGTAACCCGGACCTTTCAATGTCTGATATGCGCAAAGCCCTGCCATTGGTTCACAATACACCAACCATGTCCCCTTATTGCGCGGACGAGACCAAATATCAGGTGATAGAGCGGCTACAGGCTAAACTGGAACAAATGGCTGCCGACGGGGCCCGCCTAGGTGGGCGCAAAATGGAACAGGTGATCACCGTGAATGGCGCGCGGATCATGCTGGAAAACGGCGGCTGGGCTCTCGTTCGAGCGTCCTCCAACACACCAAATCTGGTCGTTGTTTGTGAAAGCCCGGATAGCGAAGCAGAACTGCGCGCGATCTTTAAAGGTATCGATGATGTAATACGAACTGAACCAGAGGTCGGTGAGTATGATCAGACATTTTAATCAAAGTTAACGTTCTCTTACGCCCAAAGCCGAGTAGCATTCTGTTCATGTTTACACTTTGGTTACGTTTCCATTTTATTCACACAAGTAAGCAAAATCCAAACAACGCTTAGCGTTCAAAAGGTTTTGCTTACTAAGCTTAAGGCCGAGTTTAAGGCCGAGTATAAAATTGTGTGATGTACCCGCCTTCGCTGGCGGTTTGTGTAAACGGGTGTGTGTATGACCAAAACGACCGGGCCGCATGGCCATGGCGATGAATTCGCTGATGATGACTCCTCTGAAATTCACTTTGATGAACTACGCAGCGAAGCCTTGGGTGTCCTCGGCGGTGGCGATCATGGCCTCCATGCCGGAACGCAATGGCAAACGACTGAGTTAACCTTTTCATTCCCGGATTCCTCATCCCAGTTTGAAATACAAAACGGCACGCGCGCCTATGGCACAGGAGAATCCACCGACGGATTCACTGCGCTTAGTGTCGGGCAAGTAAGGGCCGCAGAATACGCATTGGCCCAATATTCTGCTGTATCGGGCCTAACCTTCACAAAGCTTGAAAATGATGAAGCTTCCAGCGCAGTGATCCGTTTTGGCCAGAGCGAACAGCCGTCCACGGCATGGGCCTATTACCCATCAGGGTTTGAAGAAGGAGGCGACGTGTGGCTAGGCAAAGGTGATGGGTTCTATGCTGACCCCGAGCAAGGCGATTATGCTTGGCATACTTTCCTGCATGAAACAGGGCACGCACTTGGCCTTCAGCATGGACATGACGAAGGCGCGTTAGAAGACAGCCATGACTCGATGGAATATTCCGTAATGACCTACAGTGCCTTTGTAGGCGACCCGATCATTGGCGGATATTCAAACGAAGCTGGCGGCTATGCCCAAACGTTAATGCAGGAAGACATCGCCGCAGTTCAGGCGCTTTACGGTGCCAATTATGATCACGCCAGTGGAAACACACGATATAAATGGGATCCTGATACTGGGGTGATGACAATCGATGGGGTTGCAGCCACAAACCCTGTGGAAAACAAAGTATTCCTAACCGTTTGGGATGGTGGAGGCCGCGATTGGTATGATTTTGGCGACTATAAATCCGACCTCTCGGTCGACCTGTCACCCGGTGCTGCCAGCCTGATCAGCAACAGCCAAACCGCGCTACTGAACGATATCGAAGAAGGCGCAACAGTGCCGATTTTCGCATCAGGCAACATCTACAACGCTCAACTGCATGACGGGGATAAACGAGCCCTAATCGAAAATGCATTGGGTGGCACAGGTGATGATTTTATCACCGGGAATGCGGTCGCAAACAAATTGTTCGGGGGCGCGGGAAATGACCATCTAATAGGTGGTGGCGGGCGCGACAAGCTAAAGGGTGGCGGCGGTGCGGACCATTTGAGCGGCGGCGCTGGGCGCGATAAATTAGAGGGTAAGGCCGGTACAGATCGCCTTGAGGGTGGTGGCCGTGCGGACACCCTTAAAGGCGGCGGCGGTGCCGATATTCTGATCGGCGGTGGCGGAAATGACAAACTGGTCGGTGGTGTTGGGCGTGATCAATTCAAATTTGACGAAGGTTTCGGTGTCGACCGCATCATAGACTTTAAGGTGGGAGAGGACCTGATCGACCTGTCTGATTACGCAATCACTTATGAGGCTCTCAGTTTTTCAGGTGCCCGGATAAACCTAATTGACGGCGACGTTATTCGAATGTTTGGGTTTGATGCAGCGACATTGGATGAATCTAACTTCATCTTTTAAGCACAATTGAGCCCCCCGGCGGAGATAAACTCCGCCGGGGGCTCAATTTTTGCCTAAGCTTTAACGGCAGCAATCTCTGCCAATACCGCTTGCGCTGCTACAACCGGGTCAGCCGCACCCAGAATAGGTCGACCCACGACAATATGATCCGCGCCATCGGTCAGGGCCATAGCAGGCGTTGCCACTCGTTTCTGATCACCCAGGTCAGCGCCAGTGGGCCTGACACCCGGCGTGACGATCAACCGCCCCGCCGCCTCAGGCAGTGCCCGGATTGCAGCTGCTTCCTGTGGGCTGGCAATCACACCATCCGCACCTGCCTCCAGCGCGCGGCGGGCGCGTTCAACGACCAGTTCGGCCGGTGTACCGGGGATGATCATCGCAGCGTCCAGATCGTTACGATCCAGCGAGGTAAGCACCGTCACCGCCAGAATTTTCGTTTGCGCTGCTGACTGCCCGGCATTCCGGCCAGCGACCGCCGCCCGCACCACATGCGGGTCGCCATGTACAGTCAGGAAATCCAACTCAAATTGCGCCAGGCCTTGCACCGCAGCCTCTACCGTTGCGCCGATGTCGAACAATTTCATGTCCAGAAAAACCCGTTTGCCCCGGTCTTTCAGTTCCATGGCCAGCGCCAACCCGCCACCCGTCAACATGCCTAGCCCAATTTTATAGAACGAAACGGAATCGCCAAGTTTGTTGACGATCGCTTCTCCAGCCAAGGCATTTGGAACGCGGGGGGGGTCAAGGGCGACGATTAAGCGGTCATCATGCATCGGGGGCCTCCTGAATGTTGCCCGCCTCCTTTGCCTTGTGCGCTACGGTTCGGTCAAGAGGGCCTTTAGAAGCTGAACTGTAAATAACCAATTCCAGCAATTGCCCGCGCGCCCGTTTCATCATCATGGCGCTCTATACCCATCGTGGCCAACAACCCGGGCGCAAGCGTTGCACCCAGCCAACCGGCGATCAGCAGGTTGTTGTCCGGCGCACGTTTTTCATGCGCGATACCGCCGCCAATCGTCCATTCATCCCATTTGTAACTGGCACCGAATGCGATTTCGTCGGTACCATCCACTTCATAATGCAGCGCAGCCCTTAGCCCCCAATAAGAAGAATACCCACCGACCGCCCAAACTACCGCCTGATCATCTTGATCGAACAGGCCCGCATTGAAGCCGAGCCCAAGCTCATTTGACAAAACAGTATCATAGGCAATCCCGGCGCTGACCCGGTTATTCGCAATAAACACGGGTTCGTTGCTGTCAGTCTGGCCATCAACAGTTGTATCTGGTTGCCATGAAATGCCGAACCTGAACCCGTGAAATGATGAAGAATCATAGAACACGCCAATGGCATCACCACCAGCCGTGGCCCCCGCGCCCGCATCTACGACGCCAGTTGCGTTGCCTGAATCATAATACCCAACCCGGCCACCTGGGGCATAGATAACACTATTGGTAATCCGGCTTTTTGCTCCATCCTCTTGTCCAATGCGAAACCTGCCGAAATCACCCTCGATAGTCACATAGGCTTCATCAATTTGGTCGGTAGAACTTGTCGCCTCCAACTCCACGCGCCCCGAAATGGTCCAGCCGTGGTCAGTCGCGATCTGCATGTTCAGGTAAATCTCGCCATCGCGTAATATCCCGACTGAACTGATATTGTCGTCATATGCCGCGCCGATAACGAAGAAACCTCCAACATCTGAAGTAACCCGCTGGTCAGACCCCGCCGTAGCTGAGTTAGCGCATAACGCGATAGCCATTCCTGTGAACATTGCTCTCATGCTGTGGACATTGACGCCGAAAACCGAAAGGGCAAGGGCCAATGTCGCTCCTAACTTCCGATTTATAGATCGAAAGACCGGCATCACATTGCAGTTTGCCGTCGTCTGCGCCAAAAATCAGGAACTGACCCAGCAAAGTCTAAATCATATCGGACAGCACATAATGACACGATCTACAGAGCAACTTCTTGCTGACCGTATTCGCCTGTTGGGGCCGAATGTATCAACCTTTTACGACGACCCGGTTCATCTGGTAAAAGGTGATGGCGTTTGGGTGTGGGATGCCGATGGCCGCAAATATCTGGATTGCTACAACAACGTTCCGCACGTCGGTCATTGCCACCCAAAGGTGGTAGAGGCGATTTGCAAACAGGCAAGCACCCTCAACACACACACAAGATACCTTCACGAGGGTATCTTGAACTATGTGGAAAAACTGACCGCAACCTTTGAGGACAACCTCAGCACCGCAATCATGACCTGCACGGGGTCAGAGGCGAACGATATAGCCTTGCGTATGGCAGAGGCGATGACGGGTAAAAGAGGCGTAATCGCCTCGGATCATACCTATCATGGCAACACGACCGCAGTGGCGCAGCTATCGCGCACCAACCCACCCAAAACCGGCTATGGCGGGCATATACGGCATGTACCTGCGCCGGACAGTTATCGCCCATTAGGCGGCGTTGCGGGTGAAGCTCATGCACAAGCCTTCGCTGCTGAGGTGAAATTGATGATCGAGGAACTGGAGGCGACAGAGCATGGTTTCTCTGCCATCATCCTTTGCCCCTTCTTTGGTAACGAAGGGTTCCCAACCTTGGACCGTGGCTTCCTTGAGCCAACCGAACGTGTAGTAAAGGCTGCCGGGGGCATAATCATCGCTGATGAGGTGCAGCCGGGTTTTGGCCGCATCGGCTCTCACATGTGGGGGCATCAACGCATCGGCCTTTCGCCTGATATCGTTACGCTCGGCAAACCAATGGGCAACGGTCACCCTGTTGCTGGTGTGGTTACAACGGCAGAGATTATGGC
>JBMYPG010000026.1:0-27389 GCA_049600095.1 Pikeienuella sp.
TATCGCCAAAAGCCCGAGAGCGCCGCCAGAGAACATAGAGGGCGCGCGGCAGGGTTTTGGCGTTTCAAGTTTTAGGCGGAACGCTATAGTCACATGGGCTGACCTAAACTACGACCATAGCAGGGATGACGAAACTTCGGTGGTTCTCTATCATATGGCGCGGAGGATGCGAACATGCATAGATTCATGCTGATTTGTTCAATGATCATGGTTGCGGGCCTTGCCCAAGCTGAAAATCCAGCCACGGTCGAGGATGATTTTGGTGTTCTCAACCCTCAGGACACCGGTGTTGAGATGTTGAAACGCAAAATCGAGATGGGTGTCATTGACTCTGTCACCTGCTCGCTTGGGATCAACGTGACCAAAGCCAGCGATCATGCGCTTTCCCGAAAACTCGCGAAACGATGCGCTGAGGCTGGCTATACTAAAGCCATGACGTGGATGAGCCAGCTTGAAAACAATGGTTTGGGCGGTGAATACGACCCGGATAAATCCGCTGAATGGGACCGCCGCGCGGCTGAGGCTGGTGATCCGGTCGGGCAATTCAATTTCGGTCTCAACCTTATGCGCGGGCATGGTGTTGCCAAGGATGAGGAACTGGGGCGCCGCTATGTTGATCAGGCAGCGAAGGATGGCTTGGCCATTGCCAAACGTTTGCAAGGGGCGGATTACGATTTGGATGAAGTGACGCCCGATGCCGATAACTGGAAATACGCCCCGATGTTTTAGCGGCGTTAATATCGGGTCAGATCAAACCTGACCGTTGATCCAGTCTGTCGGGTCTGTAATTCGCCGAGCGCCTGAAAGATATTCATCAACCAATTCACCCATACGCACAGCGCCAAATGACCCGTAATGCCCGCCGTGCACAACACTGACCGGCAGTTCCTTTAGCCGCCTTAGTGAATGCCGATAAATCTCTGCATCTGAATGATACAGATTATCCAGCAATTCCCCGTCATAGATCACATCACCTGAAAACAACGTCTGATCCCTGGCATCATACAATGCAATCGACCCCGGCGAATGCCCCGGCAAATGCATGATTTGAAAAGCGCGGTCACCCAGATCAACAACATCGCCCTCATCCAAAAACCCGGTAAGGGGCGCAGGTTTCATGACCCATTCGCGATAATCGAAACCTTCATAAGGTAGGGCGGAAAACGTCTCTGCTCGAATAAACCCGGCATCGGCCACAGTGTTCTGGGGGTCCGGTGCCGCGAGTACCTCAGCCTCAGCACAATTCCCACAACGGGTGGTGAACTGATGCAAGCCGCCTGCATGGTCAAAATGGCTATGCGTGACAATCGCGGTCACTGGTCTGTCGGCTAACCGTGCAACGGCCTCGGTCAATGGGCGCAAACCCATGCCGGTATCGATGATCAGGTCGCGGTCGCGACCACGAACATGCCAGATATTGCACCGTAGCCAATACGCAACATGCGCCTCATAAATCAGGGTTATCCCGTCGCTAACCTGCTGGGTTTCGTACCAACTGTCTGCAACGTGTAATGCCATCAGTCTAAATACTCATCGCCACGTAGCCCGGCACGTTCATAATGTATCGGCAACGCCTTGCCATAAAGCTGCTTTGCCCGCTCTGGCGCGCCAACCATGCCCGGTTCCTCCACATAAGAAAAAATCGCAACATACCGGGGGCGGGTGCCCTTTAGAGGGGCAACCCGATGCAGTGAATAACGCCCCTTAAACAACTGCAAATCCCCCGGCTCCAGTTCCAGCTTTACAACCCTGTCAGATTCGCCATCCAACACACGCCGCACTTCATCAAAATTCTCTGATCCGCGCCGAATGTCCGGCGCATATTCAAACGCGCCACCAGCCTCTGCATTCTGAATTGCCAATGTCACGGTGAAGTTATTGGTATCAAAATGCCAAGGGAACCCATTCCCCTCGTCCGCCATATTCACAATCACATCGGCCAATGGGTCAGCGTAGCGAAAGAATTTTTCCTGCTGCAAACAATCCCGAATAAAGGGGTCAAATGCAGGAAAATCATGCACCGCCCGCAATGCGCCGGATTGGGCAAAATTATCGGCTGAGATAAAGGCATTCGACCGATCATAATATCGCCGCCTAGGGTCAGTTTCAGGCAGCGATGTATCTTCCTGCGTGAAATAGGGGTTTGTCCGGCTAAACGACTTGTGCCCCTGATCAGCCACCCCATCTGCCTCAGCCGTCAATGCGTCAATCGCAGTGGGTGTCAAAAACCCTTTCAGAACAGCGCAACCATCAGCATCCAGATCTGCACGCACTTTCGCCAACAAAGCATCATAACGTGCACCCGTTTGGTCAATCGGATACTGACCTAGGTTGATCAGTTGGGTTGGGTCATGGCTCATCATTCTGCCCCTGTCGCCTGTTCATAGGATTAAGCGATACCCACACCCGACCTGCCCGTAGATTAGCGACCCTCATGCGTCGAAAACTGCCCTATTTGCATCCGTTGTTAAGAATGGGTGAAACTACAAGCTAAACAGGCACCATGCCAAAAGGTGACATCAATATGACCGCCCGTATCATCTTGCTGAACGGCGTCGGCAGTGCCGGCAAAACCTCCATCGCTGCGGCTTTACAAAACCTAACGGCTGAACCGTTTTTACGGATGGAGATGGATATGTTCCTATCCATGATGCCCGCCGCCCTGCAAAACCACCCGGACGGGCTTAGTTTTGATACAACGATGCGGGATGGCAAACCAAACGTGCTTGCCAAAACCGGACCGGTTGCTGAGCGCAGTCTTAACGGCATGCGCCACGCCGTTGCGGCTATGGCCGCGGCGGGAAATAATCTTATCGTTGATGAGGTAATTTTTGGCGATATCGCTACGGAAAGCGGAAATCCGATGGCTGACTACCGCCGACTACTGGCCCCGTATCACCTCCTCACCGTTGGCGTTTTTGCATCGCTAGATGTGCTGGAGGAACGGGAACGCCAACGCGGAGACCGAATGATCGGCCTCGCCCGCTCGCAATACGATATGGTTCACCGGGCCATGGTTTATGATTTAAAGGTCGACACGACAGATGCATCGCCAGAAGAGTGTGCAGCAATCATCAAAAACTACTTTTCCTTATAAGGCCGATAATTGATGCAAAGTCGGGGCAACAAAGACACCCCCTACTTCCCAGCGTGCAATTTAAACTGATCTATCTTCTCACCAAAAACATCCCTAATTCTGCTCCAACGACGAACGGAGGTTTCGATGACACGACACAGTTTTCTGGATGACTACAGCGAAGGTGCACATCCCAGCATTCTAGCAGCATTGGCCGAGACCAATCAGATTCAGCAGACCGCCTATGGCGATGATGCCTATTCACATCAGGCGCGTGAAATGCTGCGTCAGCATATGGGCGATACCAATCCGGACATTTGGTTTGTACCGAGCGGAACGCTTGCCAATATTCTCGCGATCTCCAGTGCTCTCCGCTCTCATGAAGCGGTCATTGCAGCATCGTCTGGTCACATCGTTCAGCGCGAAACCGGCGCGATAGAGGCAACGGGTCACAAGATCATCACCGTGCCCCCGGTGCAGGGAAAGCTAACGCCAGACAGCATCACATCGGCACTCGCCGCCAATGCACATTTTCCCCATATGGCCAAGCCTCGTCTCGTCTATATCTCCAATGCGACAGAGGCTGGAACGCTGTATACCAAGTCTGAATTGCAGGCGATTTCGACGCTTTGCAAGGAACGTGATCTGCTGTTGTTATTGGATGGTGCGAGATTGGGCGCAGCCCTTTCTGCGGATAAAAATGATCTAACCTTGCTGGATATTGTGGAGCTGACGGATATTTTCTGGATTGGCGGCACCAAAGTCGGTGCCCTGATCGGAGAGGCCGTTGTTATCCCGAACCCCGACCTGCGGGATGAGTTTAACTTTCACATCAAACAACGCGGTGCCCTGTTGGCCAAGGGCCGCATCCTTGGCTTGCAGTTCAGAGAGCTTTTTGGCAACGGTCTATATTTTGATCTTGCCCGCCAGACGAATGAAATGGCCGACCGCCTGTCCAAAGGCATTGCTGGGGCAGGGTATAGTTTTATTGCGGAAACGGAAACCAACCAGCTTTTCCCAATTCTGCCAAACGACCTGATCGAACACCTTAAGGCGCGCTTTGATTTCTATGTTTGGGAACCCTTTGATGAAACCCAATCAGTAACCAGACTAGTCACCTCATGGGCCACGGAAGCTGCCCAAGTGAAGGATTTCATCGCCGAAATAGAGCGATTTCAATCGGCGTAGCGCAGTCCTACAGCTCCTCTCCCTCAGGCGGCGCAGGCGGCGGCGGGTCGGCAGGGATAGGCGATAGGCGCGCCATCCAAGGATGGATCACACCGACCTCTCCCATCGTCCGTGATGCATCATCCATGGAACCCAACCGGGCCTCAATTCGTGCGCGCCCCGCCAAAGCCCCAAAGTGCCGAGGCTCCAACGTCAGGGTTTGCTCTATATCTTCCAAAGATGCGGTCAGATTGTTCATAAGAAACTTTGCAAATGCCCGCTGGTTCCATGCTTCGGCAAAACCGGGGTAATCAGCAACCAGTTCATCGAGTAATACCACCGCTTCCCCATAGCGGCCTTCTCGCATCATTAAGGAGGCAGCGGCCAGCCGCTCCGTCCCATCGACATTCACACCGATGAACCAAAGACGCCAGATTTCTTGCTCCGCCATTACCGCAACGCCGCGTTTCTGTGCATTTTTCAGGGCATAGAATTGCCGTTCCAGCGCTGCCATTCGCTCGGCCAAGGGCATCTGCGCTCTTGCATCCGACCCAATAGTGACGATTGCAACGACGGCAAGAATCACCATCACTATAATCAATCGCAGCTTACGCAACATACCGTTCCCCTTACCCAACTCAGCCCGGTATCATCAAATGACCCAGCTGCGCGATGGTCAAGTAAATGCAGGGGTTTTCGGTGTTTTAGCAATGTTTTTGGCGGAAACAGGCAATAAATACCCCCGTTCGGCGCGCTCTAGGCCGCGCGGCACTGATGGTTTATCCGTCACCCAACCGGCGTTTACGCCAGTGTTTACGGCAGAGAGAGACGTAGATATCATCCCCGATGGCAATCTGATCGCCTTCTTCGGTAACCAAACCGTTAGCGCCCAACCGCACAACCATCGTGGCCTTGCTGCCGCACCAGCAAATGGTGCGCACTTCGCGCAGATTATCAGCCACCGCTAACAGAGTTGCTGAGCCAGGGAACAACTCACCCTGAAAATCGGTACGTAGGCCATAGCACATCACCGGAATATTCAGATCATCCGATACCCGGCCCAGCGCCCACACCTGCTCTACCGACAAAAACTGTGCTTCATCGACAAAAACACAGGCAATCGCGCCAGATGCGTTCCGCTGTTCAACCATGTGAAACAGGTCGTCCTCGGGGCCAAAAATATCGGCAGGCGCTGACAGTCCAATCCGCGAGTTAATCACACCTTCGCCAGCCCGGTCATCAACCTTGGCTGTCAACAGCATCGTGCGCATGCCCCGCTCCTCATAGTTATGAGAGGCTTGTAACAGCACAGTGGATTTGCCTGCGTTCATTGCGGAGTAGTTAAAGTACAGCTTTGCCATGGCACAGTTTTGGCAAGCGATCAGGGTAAGAGCAAGCTGTATTGGTCGCGCAACAAACGTTAAATCAAAGACGCATCATGGCGGAGCAATGCCAGCCCGTGCCCGCAAACAATTATCAATCCGCCCATAATCCGGGCTCCACCGCCTGCGGCACAGCTCAAATGTTCGAATGACATGCATGCTATCCGGCCCGTCCGTTGCTTTGGCCCAATCAAGGTAGCGCGTCACAGACTGTGCACCCCTGATCTGTTGGTTCACGCAACGTTCAAATTGGGCGGGCGCAGATGCCCAACTCATCGCACAAAACTGATGCGCCTCGCTGGCCGCAACTGGCCCGGCAAGCATCATGATAACAGCAGCTAATAGCGTTTTCCCCATGCTGCGGATTATGACCTAACATGCCTCTGCCCGCCAGCGGCGCGTTTCGTCACATCGGATTTGTGATCGCGCCCCTTTACCCATGCCCGCCAAACCAGCTAATCTGCGACAAATTAGTCAATAGGGCTACCTTATGAGCACCGAACTCCGCACCAGCGCCTTTCCCCATTACCTTGTTGAGCGATTTCAGAATTGGCGGCGTGCCAAATGGGAGGATTCCCGCGCCTGGTATGCAAGATTGATGGAAGACGGCCAGCGCCCCCGCGCCATGCTGATCTCTTGTTGCGACAGCCGCTTGGACACAGTTTCAATGTTTGGCGCAGAACCCGGCGATCTGTTCGTCGTGCGCAACGTCGCCAACCTTGTCCCCAAACATTCACCTGACCACGGCCATCACGGCACGTCTGCGGCGGTTGAATATGCGGTTAAATCCCTGCGCGTGGCTCATATTGTCGTTGTCGGTCATTCCAGTTGCGGCGGTGTTAAGGCTTGCCATGACATCATGTGCAGTGATGATCATGGCGAGGCCCCATCAACCAGTTATGTTGAACATTGGATGGAGATCCTGAAACCCGGCTTTAACCGCATCAACGGCCTGCACGACAATCAGACCGCTGCATTGAAAGAGCTGGAGCATGAGGCCGTTCGCACCTCCATCCGTAACTTGCAAAGCTTCCCTTTCGTAACCGAAGCTCTCGATTCAGGTGTGCTGACCTTACACGGCGCATGGATCGACATCGGCGGTGGCGACATGCATGTGCTGGATGGCGAAACGGGCAAATTCAACAAAACCTGATGCGTTTTGCGATCTAACACAGGTCAACCGCGCCATTATCTGATAGCATTCACCCATAGGGTGAAAGGCAAATGGTATGGCGGTGCGAAAAGATAGCGAAACTGAGTTTGCCCAAACAAAGGGCGGTGGGTTTGAACGCGTTGGTACTATAGCTGAGGACGAAAGGCCGACTGGTCCAAACCCTGCTACCGCACAAACCGTCCTAGCGCGTACAGCACCCGCATTGCCCGCCCTTTTCATTATCGGCCTGTTTCTGCTGTTCACTTCTGCCCTAACGGCAATCACCCAACCGCTCACAATACAACAGCAACTCAGCCTAACAGAGGCCGGTTTCTGGACCGAACGGCGAGTGATAACCGATAATCTCTTCAAAACCATCGCTCGCCAAACTGAGCGAGACATCGAAGCGGTACAGGCAACAAATGGGGCCACCTCATCCGTCTTATTTCCCGATTCCGCTGTCACAATCAGTGAGCCAACAAAACAAATTAAAGTACCCGACCTTCCTAAGGGGCAGCCGGAACAAACCACCAAGAATGTTTAGCAGGCACCGCTGGTTGATGACTTCGTAGTCAACGAACCCTCGGCTCTGGAGGGTGCTAACCGCTCAGGCTCGGGCATCTCGATCATCTACTCTCTCCCCCCACCGTGGACATGGCTAGCGTTCGTTACAGGTCTCGCCTGCCTGTATTATTCAGCCCGTATCTACATTGTCGCCCGCCGTAACATTATCGCCGAACACGACGCCCAAGCCAGGGTCCAATCTGCCCCGCTCGTCAACGCGGTCCTCGACAGCGACGGCCCGATCTCTGACCCGGCAAATGCTGGCGAGGCATTAAACGCATTAACCCGCCGCATGTTCCGGTTCATGACCAACCCCAGCACCTCTGCGCCGCTCACCTTCGCGCTCGAAGGGGGATGGGGCAAAGGCAAATCATCCGCCATGCGGGTGCTTCAAACCAAATTGGAGGCTCAAAACTATCCCACCGTCTGGTTCAACGCATGGCACCATCAAAAAGAGGAACACCTGTTCGCTTCGTTGATGGAGGAAGTACGCGCCAACGCCGTGCCCGGTCCATCGAAATTCGGATTTCTCCAGCCCCGCAACTTGCTGGTCCGCGCTCGCTTGTTTCTGTCCCGATTTCGCGCCCGCCCACTTCGCTATGCACTCATCGCTTTAATCGCCGCATTCCTATTCAGCCTCACATTCCAGATCAGCAGCCTAGACGCAAAGTACAGGGATTCTGCGGCTTTGATCAGCGGCTTTGGCGCATTGGGCGGCCTATTCTTGTCGCTTCGCCTGATGAGGGATCTGACGGCAACATTTAAGGCCAGCCCGGCGGTGCTTTTGAACATGTCCCGCATGATGTTCTCACCGGGGCGTTTCCAAGACAGGCTCAGCTTCCGTGACCAATTTGCCGAGGCATTTGGCGAGGTTACCCGCGCGCTTGGCCGTCGTCGTCTGACCATCTTCATCGATGATCTGGACAGATGCGGCCAAAGACAGGTGGTAGAGATGTTGGAGGCGGTGAATTTCCTCGTCTCCAGCGGTGAATGTTATGTCGTGATGGGCCTTGCCCGAAAACCGGTTGAGGTCGCCATTGGCCTGCAATTTGATGCATTGGCCAAGGCAACTGCCGACGCTGATGTCACCAGAACCGCAGCGGATGAACAACGTGAATTTGCAGAGCATTATTTGGAAAAGATGATCAATCTATCCATCAAAATTCCAGCATTTGACAGTGGCGCGCTCAAGGAACTTATCGACCGGGCCGAAGGTGGCATTGTCAGGCCACCTTTCTGGGCAAGAATGCGCCCGATGCTACGCCTAACCGCCGCCGCCCTTATCACCGTTGCGGCAATGTGGGCCGGTTGGCAGCTTTCCCAACGCGAAGGGTTGGCCACAACAGTTGGCTGTCAGACGGTTTTGGACCCAGAGTCCAAACCCTGTGTGCCACCAAAATCAGAAACAAAAGAGGATCAGGGGAAATCACAGACCGACGAAAACGACACGTCTGGTGCCACCCAGACAACTGGCACGCCAGCGCCAGCAACTGGTTTCCGCACGCCTCTCCTCGCCCTATTCGGCCTGTTGCTCGCATTGGCGATGTTCATCCCGCGCCGATCACGCAAATACCTGTCTACGTTTGACCCGGAACAAGAAACCAAGGGCGAAAGCGCCGCTTTCAGAAACGCCATCCGCGCCTGCCTGCCCCTGCTGTTGACCGACCCGGAAACCAACTACCCACGTGCGCTAAAACGTTTCGTAAACCTGATGCGGTTCATGACGGCAAATATCCCGGACGACGAAGACAGCCGCATGCTCGGCATCGTCCTGTTGGGGGCGATGGCAGAGCTTTCGACGGCCTCCGCCAAACCTTCACCCGATCAAATCAAGTCCGTCCTTAAGGCAACTGATGGTACCCTCACACAAAAAGGGCTTCAAACCGCGATTGATCAGTCACGCGCAGAATTCACCGATCTTTCAGCCATGATCCGTTTTTCTGGCGGTGCACGAAGCCAAAAAGCAACGACAAAATAGGGTGCCGGTCATTCAGCGAACACCCATTGCCGCGCCGGGCATTCCACCTTATATAGCGACTCGAGAGGTTGTCGCGGGCGAGCGTCTCGCCAACCCGGTCAGGTCCGGAAGGAAGCAGCCGCAACGAGTTTTTGTTCGGGTCGTGTGCAGCCTCTCACCCATCATTACATTGCTGAATTATGTGGCACCGGCACTTGGGTGCCTGCCAGTTAGAGCGTTTTGAATTTATGTTGAATCACGTGGCGTTTTGAAACACGAGGCAGCTTTTGCGCAAGCAAACGCGTTCGTGTTTCAAAACGTTTTAGAGCGTGTCTACACCCATCTTTGGTCCACAAGTACCTAAAAATCCAGCGCTGTAGCACAAGCCTCACCGTTTAAGAAAAGCGTTCATCCAGCCCAGACCGTCTTCAACGGTTCCGCGTGGGCGATATTCCGCACCGATCCAGCCGAGATATCCGATCTCTCTAATGGCGGGGATCAACCGATCATAGGCAATTTCACCTTCATCGGGTTCCCCACGGCTCGGCGCAGCTGCAATCTGGATATGACCAATAAAAGGCAGATGGGCCTCTATCCTGCGCATCAGATCACCTTGCATGATTTGCACATGATAGCAGTCGAACATGATCCGCAAGTTAGACGCCCCAACCAGCCGCACAATTTCCGCTGCCTGTTCCATCTCACACAGGAAATAATCGTCAAAATCCCGTTGGTTCAGCGGCTCAATCAAAACACCAATACCCAGGTCACGTGCCTCTTCGGCAGCATAGGCGAGGTTTGATAGATAAACGCCCTCATCTCCAACCCGGCCTGCCATAACATGAATGTTCCGGCAGCCGGTCTGATGGGCATAATCCAGCGCTTGATCAATTGCATCGCGCGCCTCAGCCTCACGGCCCTTCAGCGCTGTCAGGCCGAAATCACCGGCATCCCTGTCACCGGGGTGGGTGTTCAGGCTCAACAATGGTGCGCCGGTTTCTGCCAGCGCTTCGTTCACCACTTCTGGTGCACAATCATATGGCCAGTGCATTTCGACGGCACCAAACCCAGCGGCAGCGGCCCGACGAATGCGATCCGCTATCGGTAACTCAGCCCATAGAAAGCCGATATTTGCGGAAAAACGCTCCACACCGAATCTCCTGTTTTGCGCAACCCTAAATTGGGTACTACCCGAAATAACTGCAGTTTTGGAAATCACAGCCTTCATTCTGGCCAAACAGGTGTGTGATCGTGCACAATAATACGAACAGACCAAATGACGGCAAAATCACCCCTGTCAGGCAACTTATTTTCTTGCCATTCACATTCAGAGGGGTCACGGTTCGCCGCGACGAACAACGTTTACTGAGGAGACTGCAAGCATGGCGAAAGATCTGGCGAAAATCGCAAAGGACAAAGGGATCGAATATTTCCTGATCTCATTCACCGATCTCTTTGGCGTAATGCGCGCAAAGCTCGTCCCCGCAGCTGCCATTACAGGCATGGCCAAAAATGGCGCAGGCTTTGCAGGTTTCGCCGCTTGGCTCGACATGACGCCCGCCAATTCTGACCTGTTTGCCGTGCCTGACCCAGATAGCCTGATCCAACTGCCATGGAAACCAGAGGTTGGCTGGCTTGCCGCTGACCTTTATCTGGACGGTGAAGAAGTCGCCCATGGCCCCCGTAATACCCTCAAACGTCTGGTGGCCGAGGCCGCGGAAAAGGGCTGGCGTCTGAAAACCGGGGTGGAATGCGAATATTTCCTTATCACCGAAGATGGCGAGGCCATTTCGGATGAAAAGGATGATCAGGGCAAACCTTGTTATGACGTATCGGCCCTGATGCGCCGCTATGACGTGATTAAAGAGATTTGCGATGCGATGATCAGCCTCGGCTGGGGTCCGTACCAAAATGATCATGAAGATGCGAACGGCCAGTTCGAAATGAACTGGGACTTTGACGATGCACTCGTCACCGCTGACCGTCATGCGTTCTTTAAATATATGACCAAGGCGATTGCTGAAAAGCACGGGCTGCGGGCAACCTTTATGCCCAAACCCTTCGCCAATCTGACAGGCAACGGCTGTCACGCCCATGTTTCGCTTTGGGATAAAACCGGCAAGAAAAACCTGTTTGATGATCCAGAGGGTGAATTGGGTGTGTCTGCGCTCGGCTACAACTTCATGGGCGGTCTGATGGCCCATGCTCAGGCGATGTGCGCGATCACCAACCCAACGGTGAACAGCTATAAGCGCATCAATGCCCCGGCCACGTCTTCGGGGGCGACATGGGCACCGAACACTGTGACCTATGGCGGTAACAACCGCACCCACATGATCCGTATTCCTGATACCGGCCGTTTCGAAATGCGCTTGCCTGATGGTGCGGCTAACCCATACCTGCTGCCCGCTGTGTTGCTGGCTGCCGGGATGGACGGAATGGACCGGGAACTTGACCCGGGCCGTCGTCTCGATATCGACATGTATGCCGAGGGCCATCGCGTGCGCGGGGCAAAGAAACTGCCCTTGAACTTGCTAGACGCCTTGCGCCTGTTGGCCAAGGACAAACCATTAGCGGCAAAACTTGGCACAGAAACTGTGAATGCATTCGTTAAGTTGAAGGCAGAGGAATGGAACAGCTACGCAAGCGATCTCAGCCAGTGGGAGCGTAAGAATACGCTAGACTGCTAATCCAAAAAGTATGGCGCGTTAGGTTACAGAAACGCGCCATACCCAAAACATTGAGAGACGAAAATGGACCGTTTCGCTCGCGGGCTAATCCCGCCCTACTATGCTGTGATGTTCACCAATCTGGCCACTGATGACACCGATGGGTACGGTGCCATGGCCGACGCTATGGTGAACCTTGCGCCAACAATCGATGGTTACCTCGGCGTCGAAAGCACCCGGGACAACACCGGCCTCGGCATCACAATTTCTTACTGGCGCGATGAAGACGCCATAACCGAATGGCGAGAACACGCCCGTCATGCCGTTGCGCAGAAACTGGGCAAAGAACGTTGGTACGAGCACTATGAATTGCGCGTTGCCAAGATAGAACGCGCGTACTCAGGGCCTGACGGGCGATAACATATTCAGCCTTTCAGGCTGATTGTTTCGCCTTTTGGGCGAGGATATTTGGCGAACAAAGATGGGGGGAGGTCACCCCATCAGCCCTTTGCGGACCAAATTCAGCCCCATTAGTAAAAAGAATATGAGCACGACTTTCTGGAACCGGGCCGGGTCCAACCGTCTGCGCACACGCTCGCCCAGAGCATAGCCTGCGAAAGTCGGAACTAATAGCAGGCAAGACACCAGAAACAACTCGCCCGTCATCAGACCTGATTGCGCATAGCCGCCCAGCAGCGGCCATGCGCCCATGAACAATAGCAGCCCCATCACACGGACGAATTCTTCTTTCTCCAACCGGCGCATCATCAGGAAAATCAACATCGGCGGCGACCATACCCCGGTCAGCCCGCCCAACACCCCACAGGCAGTGCCGCTAATCACCTGCCCGGGAACCTCCCACCGGTCCGGCACAAATGGCGGTTCCTTTACCAGACTCGTCAGTGAAAACAGGGCAATGCCCGCGCCCATAACCATCAAGATAAACGTCACTGACAGGTTTACTGCCTGCAAACTTGTCACATAGATCGTCGCGCCAGTCACCACAGCCAGCGGCCAAAACCGGTGGATTGCGACCATCCATTCTCCCTGCCGATAAAACTGCCAAACATTGGAAACGACCATAGGCGCCAACCCCAATGCCACCGCCGTCCGCGGGTCCGTAAATTGCGCCATGATTGAAATTGCAGTCGTGGGCAAACCAATGCCCAAGGCACCTTTGACCATGCCGCCAGCCAGCAGCGCCCCGATGGCGATTAAATATAAATCCTGCATCGGCGGCTCCCGTCGTTAACGCAGCCATAACAGGCCCCCGGCCTGCAACGCAATCATTGCCAATTTTGTTAGAGACATTGCAACGCCCGCGTACTGAGGCATAAGTTTTCTTATGAACAAAATTCCTACATTGGAAACTGAAAGACTACGCCTTCGACCCCAACGGATGGAAGATTGGCCTCAATACTTGGCCTTAATGTCTTCTGACCGCGCGATGTACATGGGCGGGCCGTTCAACCTATCCACCGCATGGGGCCTATTTTGCCACGACCTCGCGCAATGGTCTTTGTTCGGGCACGGCGCGTTGATGATTGAAGATAAGGCAGCAGGCGAAACATTGGGTCAGGTCGGCATAAACGCAGGGCCGCTATTTCCTGAAACTGAACTCGGCTGGTTGGTTTATCCAGAAGCCGAAGGAAAAGGCATAGCCTTTGAAGCCGCTCAAACCCTCCGCAATTGGGCCTTCGCTGATCTCGGCGCAAAAACGCTGGTCAGCTATATCGACCCGCCAAACATCAGGTCTCGCAAATTGGCAGAACGACTGGGCGCAGTCATTGACCCAAGTGCAAAACGGCAGGACCCAGACGACATTGTATATCGCCATTTACCCTAATCACCTGGGTAATCGGCCATCACGCCGAAACAACAACATCAACCACTGCCTGCACCCCATCGGCACCCGACACAAAATCCATGGAAACCGCATCAGCCTCCTCCGATGACATCCGCCCAAACAGGAAATCACGGGCGTTGTTGGGGTGGTTTCTGATATAAAACTGACTGGTCAAAAGCTCCCGTTTACCATCCAGTACTTTGACATGAATATGCGGTGCTCTGCCGGGATAGATCACCGGTTTGATGGTGCGAAACACATAACGCCCCTCATCATCCGTCACATCATGGCCAAAGCCCTGAAAGGCCGGGTCAAAATCATCGCTGCCTCTGTCGGCAGTGTGTTGATAATCGCCATCAACATCGCACTGCCAAATCTCGATGCGTAGACCGGACAGGGGCGTACCTAGACTATTGCGGATAGTGCCGCGCAGCGTAAAAACCTCTCCTCCAGCCTGCTCAACAATCCCACGGACTTTAACCAGATCATTGTCTGTATCGGGCTTGCGCATATCACCAACAGGGTAATACGGCCCCTCCGCCGCACGCGGGGTCAACACGGCAGCAGAACCCCGCCCACCCAAGGCACCCACTCCGACGGCTCCGGCAATACCAGCCAACACGCTACGTCGAGAGTTACTGAGTTTGCTCATGGCACAGACCCGCCTTAGTGGTGAAAATCGAATAGGGTAATCTAAGCTAGCCCTTGCATCAGATGCAAAACACAAGCGCGACAGCATCGATCAAATCCGATACAGAGCACCGACGTCACAAAAACCTATCTCAAAAGTCGCAGCCCCAAGCCAACAAACCGCATGGCATTTCTGCTATAGCAGGACTATATCGCCGCCCATGTACATCGTAGCTGCCCTATACCACTTCACCCGCTTCCACGACCTGCCCGCCGTGCAAGGCCCGCTTGCTGAACTTTGCCAGTCGCAAGGCGTCACTGGCACACTGTTGTTGGCAGGCGAGGGCATCAACGGCACCATCGCGGGATCGCGAACTGGCATTGATGTCGTGCTAACTCACATTCGCGCGCTCCCCGGTTGTGCCGCGCTAGAATGGAAAGAAAGCCACGCGACCGAGCAGCCTTTTCTGCGCATGAAGGTCCGCCTTAAAAAGGAAATCGTGACCCTCGGCCAACCGGGCGTGGACCCGACTGCCGATGTTGGCACCTATGTGGCACCACAGGATTGGAACGACCTGATCAGCCGCGAGGATGTCATCAACATTGACACCCGTAATGATTATGAGGTTGGCGTTGGCACCTTTCAGGGCGCGCTGGACCCCGACACCGCCACCTTCCGCGAATTTCCGGCGTGGTGGGAGGCGAACAAAAACCGCTTCGCCAACAAGCGCGTCGCCATGTTCTGCACCGGCGGCATCCGCTGCGAAAAGGCCTCTTCATACCTCCTGTCTCAGGGCGTGCCAGAGGTGTTTCATCTCAAGGGCGGCATCCTGAAATATCTGGAAGAAGTGCCAAAAGAAGAAAGCATGTGGGATGGCGAATGTTTCGTCTTTGACCAGCGCGTGACCGTGAAACATGGGTTGGAGGAAGGCTCCTATGACATGTGCCACGCCTGCCGCCGCCCAATTTCGGACGAAGACAAAGCAAGTGAGGCCTATCAGCCCGGCGTATCCTGCCCCCATTGCATCGATGAATTTACTGCCGCTGATCGTAACCGCTTTGCGCAGCGTCAGAAACAAATCCGGCTGGCCCGTGAACGCGGAGAAGAGCATTTGGGCGACACCGCACCAAGCCGCGCCAAACATGATGCGAGCGTAGAGGCAAATAACGGCGAATGAAGCCGCCACCACTGATCTATCGTCCTCCAACCGAGCCTTTCCTGCCGTTGGTTCATCAGGACGAGGACATTTTGGTGTTCGACAAACCCTCCGGCCTTTTGTCAGTTCCTGGTAAAACGCCAGACCTCGCCGATTGCGTAGAATCCCGCGCCCGCCGCGACTGGCCTGATGCGCTGATTGTGCATCGGCTTGATATGGACACATCGGGCTTGATCCTGATGGCGCGTAATAAGCGTGCCCAGCGCATAATCTCTGGTCAATTCGCCAAACGGATCACCAAAAAAACCTATTATGCGATGGTCGAAGGTGTGCCAGAGACTGACGAGGGTGAAATTACGCTACCGCTGATCGCCGACTGGCCAAACCGCCCCCGTCAGATGGTGTGTTATGAGCGTGGCAAACCAGCCAAAACCCTGTGGCAGGTCGTGGCACGATACGAGGGGAAATCCCTTATCCGCCTCACCCCAGAAACAGGCCGCAGCCACCAACTACGCGTTCACATGGCAGAAATCGGCCACCCTATACTAGGCGACCCATTCTATGCCCCGCCAACAGCACTGGCCGCAGCCCCCCGTCTCATGCTCCACGCCGCGCAGCTCAGCTGGCGCAGCCCAGAGGACGGGGAATGGGATGAGGTGGAAAGCAAAGTGCCTTTCACTGAGGTGGGCTAACACCCATCTTACTCCCCCAATTCCTCCCAGCGAAAACCGTCTTTCTCGGCCTTCACCCGCCCGATTGAAGGCAGAGCAAAATGGCTCCCCAATACCACGCACCCTTTCTCGACTGATTGTTCCAGCAAGCTAACGCGAGAGGTTACGGCCATTTCCGCATCATCGTCGAACATGAAATGCCATTCCGGGTGCCAGCACTGTGCGGTCGAATGCAGCGCATCACCGGTGATCACAGCCTCACTCTTGCCGCCTTTAACCAAAACCGAGACATGGCCCGGCGTATGTCCGGGGGTAGGGATCAACTGAACATGATCACCCAACATATGACCGGCAGAGACCAGTTCAACTTGCCCCGCCTCGATCACCGGCAGCACGCTTTCATTATAGGCATCACCGCCGCCTGCCCGCTGAAGCTCGTCATCCGCCGCGGGCATCAGATAGCGGGCATTGGGGAAGGTTGGCACCCAACGCCCGTCTTCCAACCGCGTGTTCCAACCAATGTGATCTGAATGAAGGTGCGTACACAGCACATAGTCGATATCACCAAAATCCACCCCAGCAGCCCCCAGAGCGGACACAAAACGTCCATCCGACCGCATATGCCAATCCGGTCGGTTCGGGTGAGACTTGTCATTGCCAACACAGCTATCCACCAGAATATTATGCGTCGGTGTTTTCAGCAGGAACCCCTGAACCGGCAGGATCAACTTACCAGATTGGGCGCACAACCCACCCGGCACATGTTGTTCAATAATCGCTGCAATATCTGGCCCCGCAGTCGGAAATAATTGTTCAGGGGGCATAAATGGGGCGTGGATATCCAGAATTCTCCAAACCTCTACATCGCCAATTTTGCAAAGCATCAACACAACTCCCTAAATTGTATGCACCGAAATCAGCGGATTAAGGCCAGTCACCTAACGCAATACGCTTTAGGTCTCTGTTTCATTGCGCTTGCCGCACCGCCTGCTACTCTGCCTTGAACCAGCGGAGGCGGCAATGCACAATCAGGCCCTCATTATCGGCGCAGGCGCGGGGCTCAGCGCGTCTCTTACTCGGCTATTCACTGCCAAGGGGCTGGGTGTAGATCTTGCTGCACGCACGCCAGTAAACCTCGAAACATTGGTCGCCGAAACAGGTGCAACCAGTCACCAGTGCGATGCTGCTGACCCTGCCGACATTGCAGCACTATTTGATGAGCTAGATGCCGCCGGTCGCACCCCTGACGTGGTGGTCTACAATCCCTCGGCCCGCGTTCACGGCCCAATTGCAGAGATTGACCCAACCGCTGTCGAGGCTGCCGTGCAAATCACCGCGCTGGGCGCCTTTCATACCGCGCAACAGGCCGCACGCCGTATGATACCCAAGCGGCAAGGTGCAATCCTGCTGACCGGTGCCACCGCTGGCGTCAAAGGTTTCACCCACTCCGCCGCCTTCGCCATGGGAAAATTCGCGCTGCGCGGCTTGGCGCAATCCTTAACCAGAGAATTACACCCAAAAGGCATTCACATCGGTCATTTCATCATCGACGGCGGCATCCGCAACCCAGCCCGCCCTGAACGAATAGACGCTGCCGACAACCCCGACAGCATGCTATCCCCCGACGCCATCGCCAATGAATTCTGGCGACATCTGGAGCAGGACCGCAGTTGCTGGAGCTGGGAAGTAGAGATCCGCCCATGGGTAGAAAGATTTTAGCATGAGCAATAACAGTCCCAATCAGTCTGACAGCCCAGACATCAAGGTATTCCCACCGCTTGCTTCGCTCATCGCACTGGCAGCGCAACTGGGGCTTTGGTGGTTTATTTTCACCGGATACACACCATCACCAGCCGCATTCTGGACTGGCGTAGCCACGCTGGTGGTCTCGGCCATTCTGCCAATCGCGGGGGTTATCGCTTTCAAACGCGCGGGGACAAACGTTAACCCGCATAAGACAACCTTAACCATAGTCACGAACGGCCCATACCGGTTTACCCGCAACCCGATGTATCTGGGCATGGTGCTGTTTCAGATCGGCCTAGGCCTAGCATTGGGCAACCCTTGGGCAGCACCTGCTGCCATTCTACTGTGGCTGTCGCTGCATTTTGGCGTGGTACTGAAAGAGGAAGCCTATCTAACTGCCAAATTCGGCGACGATTACACCTCGCTGCTGGCTCGCACACGCCGCTGGGTTTAAGTTACGCCTGATGACAGGCCACATTCGCCTCGCCAGCGGGGCAGGTAGCTCCTGACCAAAGATGAGAGGGCACTGAGCCTCGTCATCTTTGGTCGATAAATACCTAAAAGACATCCCAGTAACGGACGACAGGATGTGCTTTATGCCTATTCAACGATCAGCTTGACCAATTCACCACGTTGCAGGGTTTGGCCCGGTGCCATGCCGTTCAGCACGCGGAACCGTTCGACCGCAAAGGTATCAAATGGCGTTAATGCCGCCAATTCAGAAACCGTATCACCGCGGCGAACCTTATAGATACGCACCTGATATGGGCGATGACGGCGTGCTTCAGCCGTTGAAAGGCCGTCAAAACTCTCTGCCATTCGATCAAGGTCACGCGCTAACGATCGGGAGTTTCCGGGCTGAACACCAAAGAAACGATATAACGCCCCGTCATAGCGAATAACCGTCAACCGGGCGGTTCTCACGCCCTTACGGGTGTTAAATGGCAATTCAGCCTGCGCAGCATCCAGCCCGTTAATTCTTGTCCGGCGTAGGTCAGAAAGTCGGCCAATTCTGGTCTGTTGCCCAATTTCCGAGGCCCATGTGCGGCTTATATAGTTGGTCAACCTGCCGCCGGGATCACGGGCACCATCAAAAATAACACCAGCACCATTGGGGCCAGCGGCTGTGACCCGCGATGTGGAGTTGGTAATTTTGAAATTGGGCGGCACAGTGAACATAAACCGCATTTCGGGGTGAATGAATTGACGCCCACGCGAAAAACCCTGCTGAGCGCTATCACCATAGGTCATCCCGCTAATGGCATCCAAGTAACGGGCGCGATGACGCGGGGCGTTCTCACCATCTTTCAAGCCTTCGCGTCTGGCGGCGCCAACAGCCTCCCGCACACGTTTGGCTGTGGCTGGGTGAGAGCCAAAGAAATCAACCCTGTTCGGATCATACTCCGAACCAGCGATCTTGGCTTGCAATGCACTGGTGGCCTGCAGGCTCTCCAGAAAATCTGCGCCTGCCAGCGGGTCATAGCCTGATTTTGCGATGTAACGAATGCCAAGTGTATCGGCCTCAAATTCCTGACCACGGGAATAATTGGCAACATAGCCCTGACCAACAACACCACCAAGCTGCCCAATGGCACCGACAGCGTCCCGGTCCAAACCAGCCGCAGCACCCAGCAATGTGGCACCCAAAATGCCTAATTGTGCAATGGTTGCCCGCTCCTGCCGTTTTGATCCATGCGCCCCCGTCACATGACCAATCTCATGACCAATAACCCCGGCAAGCTCAGCTTCATCATTGGCCAGTGCGATCAGGCCTCGGGTGACATAGATATAACCGCCGGGCAGGGCAAATGCGTTAACAACTGGACTATCCAGCACCGTAAATGTCCATTTTTCGTTCGGCTGCTCAGATTTTGACGCCAGCGTTTGCCCCAGATTTCGGACATAAGCCCGAATGGCTGGGTCCGCGACTTCACCGCCAAATTGCGCCAGAATCTTGGGGTGGTTCTCATCACCAACCCGTTGGTCAGACCCAGACCTCTCCACCACTGTTCGGGGCGCATTGGCGGATCCGGCTGCTGCGCAACTTGCAAGGGTAAATGTACCAATCGCCAGCGCTGCGGCGCGGATTAAGGGGGCTTTTATCATAGCGGGGCTCCTCATGCGGGTTCGCCATAGGCTACTCGTAAAATCTTCGCGGCTCCACACCCGCTTCGTCATTGTGACTATCTCGTCATTTCGGCAAATTTGCGACTTCCCGTGCAAAAACTAAACCATCTGCGATTGCCGCAATTACACCCTGATATTCCCAATGCGCTGGTCGCGTCGCCCGAATGTCGCGGAAATGCCAGACAAGTCAGTGGTATAGGTGCAAGCAGATGGCGAAATGATAAAAGATCCAAAAATTCTTGGCGTAGTTTGCGCATTCTTTGCGGCAATGGCGTTTTCGTCAAATGACCTGATCATCAAACTACTCAGCAGCGATTATCCGTTGCATCAGGTTGTTTTTATTCGCGCAACACTTGGTCTAACTGTCACGCTATTCCTACTCATGCCATTGGAAGGCGGATTAAAGAATCTCCGCACCTGCCGTCCATTGGCCCATTTCGCGCGTGGGCTTTGCGTTGTCTTTGCCAATATGGCGTTTTTCACGTCGATAGCTTCTCTGCCTTTGGCAGATGCTACCGCAATCTTTTTTGTTTCACCGCTGATCATCACCGCCTTTTCCGTTGTTTTCTTAAAAGAAAAGGTCGGCATCCGCCGCTGGGCAGCCGTCATCGTTGGCCTGATTGGCGTCATCATCGTTGTGCGCCCGGGCAGCGGCAGCTTTCAGCTGGTGGCTTTGCTACCGCTGCTCGCTGCCATCGGATATGCTCTGCTGCACATCATCACCCGCAAAATAGGGCTGACAGAATCCGCCTCAACAATGGCTTTCTACATTCAACTGTCATTCATTGTGGTTAGCGCCAGCATCGGGCTGGCCTTTGGTGATGGTGCCTATTCAGGCTCGGCCAATCCATCGATGGAATTTCTTTTGCGCGCATGGATTTGGCCCACGTCAAACGACTGGATTCTGCTCGCATTCTTGGGCTTATCCAGTGCCTTGGGCGGCTATCTGATCAGTCAGGCATACCGCGTGGCAGAGGCTGGGCTCGTCGCCCCATTTGAATACACCGCTCTGGTCATGTCAGTGATCTGGGGCATTACAATCTGGGGGCACTGGCCCATTGCAACAACTTGGGCGGGCATCGCGCTGATCCTTGCATCCGGTCTTTTCATCGCATTCAGAGAGGCCCATTTGGGCCGCACACCCAGTGCCAGAAAAACATCTGCCCGAAGATAAGCAAAACATTGATTATTCGGGGAAATTAATCGTGTTTTTTCGCCGCTAAACACTGACATTCCCGTGCCTCGCGGCTATAAGAGTGTGTTCCTGTCGTTGGCGGGAATATATGCATGATTACAGGCTGGGACGCATGGCTGAAAACGAGCTTAATCCGGAAGAATACGGTGCAGAATCCATCAAGGTTCTAAAGGGCCTTGAGGCGGTTAGAAAACGCCCCGGCATGTATATTGGCGATACCGATGACGGATCCGGCCTGCACCATATGGTGTATGAGGTTGTTGATAACGGCATTGATGAAGCGTTGGCCGGTCACTGCGATACTGTTTCGGTAACACTACACGCCGATGGCTCTGTTTCTGTTAACGATAACGGTCGCGGAATTCCAACCGACCTGCACCCAGAAGAAGGCGTTTCAGCCGCCGAAGTCATCATGACCCAGCTTCATGCTGGCGGTAAATTCGACTCCAATTCCTACAAAGTTTCTGGCGGCTTGCACGGTGTTGGTGTCTCGGTTGTAAATGCCTTATCAAATTGGCTGGAGTTGCGGATCTGGCGCGACGGCAAAGAACATCTCGCCCGGTTTGAAGGTGGCGAAACAGTCGATCACTTAAAAGTCGTTGGTGATGCCAATGGCCGTAAGGGGACAGAGGTTCGCTTCCTTGCTTCGACCGAAACATTCTCCAACATCGACTATGTTTTCAAAACGTTGGAACACCGCTTGCGCGAACTGGCCTTCCTGAACTCAGGTGTCATTATCACCTTGCGTGATGAACGCCCGGCTGAGCCTCTCGAAGAAACGATGGCCTACGAAGGTGGTGTGCGCGAGTTTGTGAAATACCTCGACCGCTCCAAAACCCCGATGATCTCTGACCCCATCTATGTTGAGGGCGAAAAAGATGGCATCGGCGTCGAAGTCGCGATGTGGTGGAACGACAGCTACCACGAAAACGTCCTTCCCTTTACCAACAACATTCCACAGCGTGATGGTGGTGCCCACCTTGCCGGTTTCCGTGGCGCGTTGACCCGCACGATCAATGGCTATGTCACCGCCTCTGGTCTCGCGAAAAAGGAAAAGGTCAGCCTTTCGGGCGATGACGCACGCGAAGGATTAACTTGCGTGCTGTCCGTCAAAGTGCCGGACCCGAAGTTCTCCAGCCAGACCAAAGACAAGCTTGTATCTTCGGAAGTTCGTCCGGCTGTCGAAGGCTTAATGAACGAAAAGCTGGCCGAATGGTTTGAGGAGAACCCAGCCGAGGCCCGCCACGTCGTTGGTAAAATCGTAGAAGCCGCTCAGGCCCGCGAAGCAGCCCGCAAAGCACGCGAGCTAACGCGTCGCAAATCTGCGCTCGACATCACATTCCTTTCCGGAAAACTCAAAGACTGTTCCGAAAAAGACGCTTCCAAAACCGAATTGTTCCTGGTGGAGGGTGACAGCGCCGGCGGTTCTGCCACTCAAGGTCGTGACCGACGCAATCAGGCGGTTTTGCCCCTACGCGGTAAAATTCTGAATGTTGAACGCGCCCGTTTTGACCGGATGCTCGGTAGCCAGGAAATCGGCAATCTCGTTATGGCGATGGGCACTGGCATTGGCCGGGATGAGTTTAACATCGAAAAGCTGCGCTATCACAAGATCGTCGTGATGACCGATGCTGACGTCGACGGCGCACACATCCGTACCCTCTTGCTCACATTCTTCTATCGCCAGATGCCAGAGCTGATTGAGGGCGGTTACCTCTACATCGCGCAGCCACCACTGTATAAAGTCGCGCGCGGCAAGTCAGAGGTCTATTTGAAAGACCAAAAGGCGCTGGATGATTACCTGATTGAACAGGGGCTGGAGGGGGCGATCCTGCGTCTGGCCGATGGTCAGCAATTGATGGGCGAAGATCTTCGCCGCGTGGTGGAAGAAGCCCGCAGCGTTCGCGCTATTCTCGGTTCATTCCCCACTCATCTTCCCCGGTTTGTGCTGGAACAGGCTGCAATCGGTGCCGTATTCCGTCGTCAACCGAACGAAGCGGGTGAACATGGTTTGGCTGGCCAATTGCTACGCCTTCCTGCTGGAGAAGCTGCTGCCTTGGTTGCCGACAGGCTGGATCGAATTTCACCTGAGACAGAGCGTGGTTGGTCTGGTCGACCATCGCAGGACGGCGGTATGATCTTTGACCGCACTGTGCGCGGGGTTACCGAAACCCGCGCCATTGATGCCCCGGCCTGCCAATCGGCAGAGGCACGGCGTCTGGCTGGTTTCTCTGACGGGCTGCACGAGGTGTATGAAAACCCGGCATCTTTGGTCCGCAAAGACAAATCCACCATCATTCGCGGCCCGATGGAGTTGCTCGATACAGTGATGGCCGAAGGTGAAAAAGGCCTCAGCCTCCAGCGCTACAAAGGTTTGGGCGAAATGAACCCAGACCAGCTATGGGAAACCACATTGGACCCGGAGGCACGAACCCTGCTGCAAGTCCGCGTTGACCATATGGACGAAGCCAACGACCTGTTCTCCACTCTCATGGGTGATGTCGTCGAACCGCGTCGCAAGTTCATTCAGGACAATGCGCTAAGCGTTGAAAACCTGGACGTATAGACAAACCGCAATTCACCCCCGGCCCGGCCGGGGGGACCCCGCCTATCAATCAACGATTGCGTTCAAGTTGACCGATATTTGGCATTGCCTCCCTAAACCGACATTTCGGGGGGCCTTTCAAACAACCTCCACCAAAACTCAGCCGTTAAAATTCCCCACACCGGCACCATCCCCCCTTGACGATTGCGTCGTCATGCCCGAAGTGAAGGGCATGGAATTTACGATCCCAAATATCCTCACGATCAGCAGGATCATCGCAGCGCCGCTTGTCGCCGTGATGTTTTTGATCTTTGATCGGATGGAGGCACAGTGGATCGCGTTTTGGATTTTCTCCATCGCAGCCATAACTGACTTCTTCGACGGCTGGCTCGCCCGCCGCTGGGGTCAGGTGAGTGGGTTTGGGCGCATGCTCGACCCCATCGCCGATAAGGCAATGGTCGTGATTGCCGGGGCGGTCCTTACCAACCTTTATGACATGCGCGGTGTGGTCCTTATCCCCATCGTGTTGATCCTGCTGAGAGAGGTCATGATCTCTGGCCTTCGTGAGTATCTGAAGGGCGCGCAAATTCTTGACGTGACTTTCATGGCCAAGATTAAAACCACCGTACAGTTGCTCGCCATCGGCGCATTGTTCCTTGCAGGCCCCTTGATTGGGCCCAAAGGCGATATTGTACTCTATGCAGGCTACGGCCTTCTCTGGCTCGCAGCCTTCCTAACCGTCGCCACGGGGTGGGACTATTTTCGCAAGGGTGTCGCACATATTCGTGCGACCGAGGGATCATGATCAGGGTTATGTATTTCGCGTGGTTGCGCGAACGCATTGATGAAAGTGCCGAGGACTTCGACGCTTCCGGCTTGGCCACCGTCGCCGAACTCGTCGCAGCGTTAAAGGCTAAGGGCGAACGCTACGAAGTAGCCTTTGCCGATATGGCCTCCATCCGCATTGCCGTTGATCAGCGTGTCGCCTCGCTCGATGCCCCATTGGCAGGGGTAAGAGAGGTCGCATTCTTCCCCCCAATGACCGGCGGTTAGGGCAATGGTCGTTTGTGTTCAGACCGAAGATTTTGACCTTTCCTCCGAAACGGCTGCTCTCGAAGGCCTTGATACATCAGGCGCATGCGAAACCGGCGCAGTTGTCACCTTCACCGGCATCGTGCGTGGGAATAAACAAGATGGCGTCGCTGCCATGACGCTGGAACATTACCCCGGCATGACCGAGGCGGCGTTGCAGGAAATTGAAGCAGAAGCGCACAGCCGCTGGCCTCTTACAGGCTCTCTCATCATCCACCGTTATGGCCGATTAGAACCGGGCGAGCGGATCATGATGGTCGCAGCAGCCTCCGCCCACCGCGAAGCAGCGTTTGAGGCAGCCTCTTTCCTGATGGACTACCTAAAAACCAAGGCCCCATTCTGGAAAAAAGAAGAAACCCCGGAAGGGGCCAAATGGGTAGATGCACGCGAGGCCGATGACAAGGCCGCTGAAAAGTGGGAACAATAGCGAGGCAATCCTTTGATTAACCTCTCCCCACTTTTTCCAATACGCAACGAAAACCTGTGCACTTAAGAAACACTGCCGACGCAAATGCTCTATGCTCAAGCTTTGTTAAGTGAAACAGCATTGTTTGACGCTATTTAGTGGTGCCCGGCACCTTCTTTTAAGACAAATTTCTTGTCGCAATACGGGCACTCAACGAAACCTTCTTCGCCGATAGACAACCACACACGCGGGTGTCCCAATGCGCCCTCTCCGCCATCACATGCGATGCGGGTGGCCTCAACCTCTTCGGTTTCCGGGGCGTCGATGGTCATGTCAGTCTCTCAATCATGGATTCGTCTGGCGCGCATATTAGCGATAGAGGCGCTTGCAGCAAGTCAGCTATTCTTCTTGGTTAGGCGGGCGTGAACCTCAGTGGGGTCGATTTCCTTCTTGGGCGCACCTTTGCCCGGCTCCCGGTCATATTTGAACAACTGGAAGTCCTTTTTATAGATGTCATGCATGATATAGATCGACAGATCATCAAAATAATCTTCGATCGGATGCGCCCGTTTGGGTCCATGACCTTCGCTCTCGTTAAACCGAGGCATTGCATCAACATCAACTTCGTTTACCAGCGGAGATCGCTTTAACACGGTCTTCATGCCGTCATTGAAGCTTTCGGTTGGAAAGATGTAGTCAAATTTGCAGCCATTTTTAACTGAATATCCAACATGGTTAGACATCGAAATCCAGTGAATGTCTGGGTACATCGGCTTGCGAAAGCGCACCGTGTCACGGACAAAAAGCAAAAAACGGCGAAACGATTTCACCTGATCAAAATCGCCATCAACCTCAACACCATAACGTTTGGTCAGCATGGGAACCAGATTGCCGCGATACCGCTTGCCATTCCGCTGAATGCCACAAACCTTGTCGAAAAAGGCACTCATGATGCGAGAGTATGGATTGCGAACGCATGTGAAAGTGAATGCGCCGTCATCCTCGACTGCTGCACGAATACGATCATGGTTGTGATCTTGGTCCCACTTCAGCAGGCCATCATTGGCATCATGAATGTCGCCATCAAAGTATGTACCGTTGTCACCATAGTAAATGATCTGTCCAATGGTCGAACAGGCGCATTTGGGCAGCACACGATATGCTAGGTTGCCGCTTTCCGCGACCCACATTCCAGGGAATTTCGACATGGACTCCTCAGCGTCTTTCGCTGGTTTATTACAGTTACCGGTTACCTTATAATTAGTGAGGTGACAATAAATGGAAAGAGGCAAGGCGATTTCGCCATAATCTTTGCCAAAAGCGTTTCCAGTTTACCTTCAGACATTAATACATCAAAATTCGCCCACTCTAAGGGTGAATTCTGATTCAATGCCACCTGGAAACGCTCCAGAAAGGGGTTAACAATGTGGCAGGCAGGTTTATAAGCGCTAAAGCATGGTAAAAATCGCATATCTTCTTCTCTGTCATAAGAACGCCGACTATGTAATCGCGCAGGCGAAAGCCTATTCGCGGGCTGGTGATGTCATGGCGATTCACTTTGACAAGCGCGCTTCAGCTAAAGAACATGCCAAACTGGTACAAGCTTTAGGCGATGACCCCAATGTAGCCTTTGCCAAACGGGTTGCATGCGGCTGGGGCGAATACTCGTTGGTGCAAGCATCATTTAACTTGTTGGATGCTGCACGGGCCGCATTCAAAGATGTTACACATTATTATCTTGTCAGCGGTGATTGTTACCCAATCAAGTCAGCCGAATACATTCGCAGCCAGTTGGCTCCCGCTGATCGTGATTACATTGAAATCAATGATTTCATGGAAAGTGATTGGATCAAGACTGGAATCAAAGAAGAACGCCTCGTCTATCGGCATTTGGTCAACGAACGAAAACACAAGAAACTTTTCTATGGCCTGATGAAAGCGCAGCGGCGACTGGGGCTGGAACGGGCATTACCCAAAGACCTGACCATCAAAATCGGGTCCCAATG
>JBMYPG010000027.1:0-26841 GCA_049600095.1 Pikeienuella sp.
GCCCTGCCGGGGCCAAAGACGTTCAAACTGTATCCTGCGGGTTGGCATTTGCTGTTTCGCGATCTACAGGCAGTGGAAGTGTGGCGCGATGTGGCTGCGTGGATTGAGGAACAATCATGACTGACATGCAAACCCCTTTAGACAAAGCATGGGTGGCGGCGACTGAAGCAGGCGACGCTGAAATGGCTCGGTTTTACGATTTGTTCGCAGCAACGGAACTGTTCCTATTGATCGACCCGGCCTCGTTAGAGGGGGAGGCCACGCCTCAACCACAGTTGTTTCCAGTTGATGGTGTGGATACCGCCTTGGTGTTCGATACCGAGGAACGGTTGGCGGCGTTTACTGGCGATGGTGGTGCACATCTGAATCTTAGCGGACGGGCGGCCATTGGTATGTTTGCGGGCAGCGGAGCCCAATTGGGCGTCAATCTGGGCGATGCGCCATCGGCCACGATATTGCCGCCACAGGCGCTGGATTGGGCTGCATCTGCTTTGCGTCAGCCTATTGAAGCGACCGAGACTGGCATCGCATTGGGTGCGCCTGCCGGTGCTAACCCGGCATTGTTAACGGCACTGGATGCAAAACTGGCTGGCATGGGTGCGGCGGTTGCTGAGGCATGGTTGTGTGGTGCGGATGAGCGTTTGCTGCTTTGTGTAGCCCTACGTGCGGCGGGGGCCGAGCAATCCGTTGTCTCTGCCTTGGCAGAAACCGCCCGGTTTGCGGGGGGGGAGCAGGCTGCGTTTGACATTACTGTTATGCCCGCAAACGACCCAAGGCTTGCTGCTGCCCGTGCTGTTGGCTTTGGTTATCAACCTGCCGATCCATCAGCCGCAATGCGCCAAGCACCCGCTGCACCGGGGATGGATAAAGACAAGCCACCAATTTTGCGTTGATGGTAGATCGATTGCGAAGCGAACGTTCTCACTTACGCGGATGCGCCGCTTCGTAAACTGCCATTAATCGAGCCTCATCAAGCCCAGTGTACACTTGCGTTGTCGATAGTGAAGCATGCCCAAGCAATTCTTGTATCGTTCGCAAGTCACCACCCGCATGCAGTAGATGTGTAGCGAATGAATGGCGCAGCGCATGTGGAGTTGCTGTCGCTGGCAAGCCGAGGGCCATCCGCCCCCGTTCCATCACTTTTTGCGCCATGCGGGGGTTTAGCCTTTTACCCCGTGCGCCCAGAAACAACGGGCTTTCTGGACCGCCTGAATATTCCAGCAAACCTAAGTAAGCATTCACAGCTTCACGAGCTGCTGGAATGATCGGCGCAATACGTTCTTTGCTACCTTTGCCCTTTATTCGAAGTGTTTCGGGCAATGGTGCATCTTTGCGGTTTAGCCCCAATGCCTCGGAAATGCGTAGACCTGCCCCCCACAAAAGC
Source organism: Pikeienuella sp. (assembly GCA_049600095.1). Lineage (GTDB taxonomy): Bacteria > Pseudomonadota > Alphaproteobacteria > Rhodobacterales > Rhodobacteraceae > Pikeienuella. The sequence continues at coordinate 1,385 of JBMYPG010000027.1, forward strand.
GTCAACAGAGCTGCATCGCGGGCGGCAATCCATGGTTCGGCGTGGCCAACGGCTGCATGGTCGATCAGTGCTTGCGCCGCTGCCGGTTCGACGGGCCGCGGCAATCGGGGGGGTGATTTCGGTGCACGGGCGGCCAGCACTGCGGGCGCATCAATGCCCTTTGCGGAACCGAGCCAACGGTAAAATCCTTTGACGGCGGAGAGTGATCGCGCGGCAGATCTTGCAGACAGACCTTTGGCATTCAGGTGCGCCAGCCATGCCCGCATATCGCGCAGGCCAACTTTGGCCAGACCAGCCTCACCCACAGACTCGGCCCAATGTTGGGTCAGAAAGCCAAGAAAGCCCAAAACATCAGCATGATATGCTTTGATCGTGTGATCAGACAGATCACGCGCGCCTTTTTCGGCAGCTAACCAACGGTTCAATAGGTCAATTGCACCGGCACTGGGGAGAATTAGGTCGTCGGGCAACCGGATCAGGCGCTTGGGTTCAGCCAGCGCCGAACTGCCCGTTCCACAACGCCGCCGAAGAAATTCAGCAGGTCAGTGCCATGTTCAGGAGAGAACCTGTGCGGGTCTTCGGCACCGTACACCAACAGACCCTGCTGACCACCACCCAGATCGAGACGCACTAGAGCCTCAGACCGAACCCATTGCGCGGTCTCGCCAAAGATTGCATCTGCTTCGGGGGCCGTTTGGCGCAGGGTTACTTTGCGCATTGGGCCACTGGTGAGGGACAAATAAGCTTCAACTCCACCGACGGGCAGAACGATCATCACTTCTTTCAGATCGCCATCCATGCCCGGGGCGGGGCCGGGAGGTGCCTCGCTGCTTTCGATACACAGGCGGGCGCAATCGACTGCAACCAATTCAGGGGTTTCCAACGTCAGAACGCGTAGGAAATCAACAAATCGGTTTTGCTCAAGCAACGACAAAACAGCTTTGTGAATTTGGCTGGTGCCCGCCAGATTCTCATAGGCTGCCGCGATCACAGACCGGTGGGTGCTTTCGAGTTTATCCAGCCGTTTTTCCAGCCGGTTCACCAATGCACCACGCAAGTCGACAACCTTGCGCCCACCGGGGCCATGGTTGGCCCCGATTAACGCCTGCATGACGTCGCGATCCTCTAGCACCACGTCAGGGTCGGCGAGAATCTTCGCTTTCAGTTCCTGCGTTTTAGCTTCGGATACCATCGTCATACCTCAACAGCTTTGGCTGGGATTAACCCAGAATATTCTGGCCAGTTTTGGCCCAGTCGGCAACAAATGCCTCCAAACCTTTATCCGTCAGAACGTGATCAGCTAGCTTCTTTAACACAGAAGGGGGTATTGTGGCCACATCTGCGCCAATCAGGGCGGCGTCTTTTACATGGTTAGCAGAACGAATCGATGCCGCCAGAATTTCAGTTGAGAAATTATAGTTGTCATAGATCGTGCGAATTTCACCGATCAGTTCCATGCCATCTGTACCATTATCATCAAGACGCCCGATGAAAGGTGAGATAAAAGTGGCACCAGCCTTAGCAGCCAACAACGCCTGCGTAGCCGAGAAACAAAGCGTGACATTGACCATTTTGCCCTCGTCAGACAGCGTTTTACACGCCTTCAGCCCATCCCATGTCAGAGGGACTTTGACTGCGATATTTGGTGCAATCTCTGCCAAATGGCGGCCTTCTGCGATCATTTGGTCGGCTTCGGTAGCACCGACTTCGGCACTAACTGGCCCATCAATCAGCTCACAAATCTCACGCGTAACCTCGATGATGTCGCGACCTGATTTTAGAATCAGTGAAGGGTTGGTGGTGACGCCGTCGACCATGCCCGTGGCGGCGAGTTCGCGAATTTCGGCGATCTCAGCCGTGTCCACAAAAAATTTCATGCGTATCTCTCCGGTTGGATTGAGGGACGGTGCGGCGAAGATGTCAGCAAACCGTCAAAATCGCGCGCATAATAGCGATGCGATGCGCTCTGGTCCATCCGCAAAACGGGCTGCAAGGCGATGAGTGGCCCCAAAGAATTTATTGCGGGCGATCTGGTCGCTGTTCTGACGCCGTTGCCGATTGACCGGGCCTATGATTATCGCGCGACCGGCCCCCTTCGTATCGGGGATTTGGTTGAGGTTGAGGTTGGGCCCAATGTGGTCATCGGACTGATCTGGGGGCCGGGGGTGGGTGATGCGGACCCCACCAAAGTTAAGCCTGTTCTAAAGCCCCTTGATACACCGCCGCTGTCCCCGGCGATGCTGCGGTTTATCCAGAAAACCGCTGATTACACGCTGACGCCTTTGGGGTCTGTTTTTCGTCTGGCAACACGTGCACCTGATTTGAACAAACCACCCCGTGTGCGCCGGGTCTTTCGTATGGGCGATTGTGAACCGGACCGAATGACGCCGGCACGACAAAGGGTTCTGGATGCGGTTGGAGCCATTGACGGAGCGGCGATGACAGCTGCTGATCTGGCCGCAGAGGCCGGGGTATCGGCTGGTGTTGTCAAAGGATTGGCACAGACCGGCGCGCTGATTGTTGAGGATCGCCCGGGTGCGCTGCCCTTTGCCCCACTGGACCCAATGGCAGAGCCAGCAACGCTTAGCCCGTTACAGTCCGAAGCTGCGGTAGCCCTTTCTGAGGCTGTAGCTGCCCGCAAGTTTAGTGCGCAATTGCTGAAAGGTGTGACCGGGTCGGGCAAGACCGAGGTGTATCTGGAGGCGATTGCCGCTTGTATCGCGGCGGGACGGCAGGCGCTGATTCTATTGCCTGAGATTGCGCTGACCGCTGCATTTGTCGACCGGGTACAACGCCGTTTTGGCGCTGGCCCTGCTGAATGGCACAGCGAAGTCAAAGGACCGGAACGCCGCCGCGTTTGGATTGGGGCAGCGAGCGGAGAAGCGCAACTGTTCGTTGGTGCCCGGTCTGCGCTTTACCTCCCCTATCGTGATTTGGGCCTGATCGTAGTCGATGAGGAACATGATGGTGGGTACAAGCAGGATGATGGCGCAATGTATAATGCCCGCGACATGGCTGTGCTGCGTGCTTCGCTGTGTCAAGCTGTTGTTACTTTAGCCTCTGCCACGCCTAGTTTGGAAAGCTGGGCCAATGCTGACGCTGGCAAATACCAGCGATTGGATCTGCCTGAGCGGTTTGGGGCTGCTGAGTTGCCTGAGACGCGGATCGTCGACCTGCGGCAACAAAAGCTGGGCCGTGACCGGTGGATTGCGGCACCCTTGGCCGAAGCTGTCGGTGCTAGATTGCGAGCGGGTGAACAGGCGCTGTTGTTCGTCAATCGGCGGGGATATGCTCCACTGACTGTTTGCCGTGCCTGCGGGTATTTCTTTGAATGCCCGGATTGCGATTCCCGGATGGTGGAGCATCGGTTTCGCCAAAGACTGATGTGTCATCAATGTGGCCTGACCCGCCCCATTCCTGACCACTGTCCGAAATGTGAACGAGATGACAGGCTTGCGGTATCTGGCCCCGGTGTTGAACGACTCGCTGAAGAAGCGGAAGCGCTATTCCCTAAGGCCCGCATCGCCATCCTGTCATCTGACATGGCCCCCGGTGGCCCATCCATAAAGGAACAGGTGGAGCGAATCGCTGCTGGTGATGCCGATCTGATCATTGGCACGCAGATTGTTGCCAAGGGGCATAACTTCCCCCTGCTTACCCTTGTTGGCGTGATCGACGCTGATTTGGGCCTTCAGGGTGGCGATTTGCGGGCAGCAGAGCGGACATTCCAGCTTATCCGGCAGGTTGCCGGTCGTGCTGGCCGCGCTGATAAGCCCGGTGTTGCGATGATCCAGACCGCCGCACCGGATCACCCGGTTATGCGCGCATTGCTGTCAGGTGACGAAGAAGCATTCTGGCGACAAATGGCTGAGGAACGCCGCCGCGCTGGCGCGCCGCCTTATGGCCGCATGGCTGGGGTTATCGTTTCGGGCCGTAATGATGAGCATGTTTGGAAAGCTGCGAAAGCGCTTGGTGCGGCATCAGAAGGCCTCCGCCGTATTGGCGCAGAGATTTACGGGCCTGCGCCTGCTCCCATTGCCAAGATCAGGGGCCGCGCGCGGGCGCGATTGCTGATCAAGGCCCCTAAGGGAGCGCCCTTGCAGGCGGCGCTGCGGCGATGGCGAGATGGGGTGAAAATCCCCTCCTCCGTCCGCGTAGCGATTGATATTGATCCGATGAGTTTTTTGTAAGTCAGTTAAAGGTCAAACGAGCCTTGTCCGCCGTCTTTAGTTTTGTTGGGTTTAGGTTTTATCGGTGGCTTAGGGGCAAGAGATGTCTGGGCAACTGCCTTGCCACCAATAACGGCCTGAACATCACCATCAGCAAATTCTATACTGACCGCTGCGCCCGTTTTTGCTGCCTTGGCACCGGTCACCAATGCCCCGGTCTGGTCACGCACGACGGTGTAGCCCCGCGCAAGAACGCCCTTATAGCCCAGGCTTTCCAACAACCGAGTGGAAGCGGCCAGTCGTTCAGCGAAAGCTTCGAGTTTCGCCGGCCCAGCACGGCCCATTCGGGTATCCATAGCAACCAAAGATTTGCGTTGATCACGCGTGATCCGCTCCAACCTGCGCGGGATCGCATTCATCCGCGAGCCAACATGGTTCAAGTGGTCTTGCAATCGGTCTCGTCGGCGCGCCAAAGCGGGGGCTGCCCTAGTCGCAAGCCCACGCAGTCGCTCTCTCGGCTCCGCCAATTTTGCAGTCAGTGCGCTGGGTGTTAGTCGGCCAGCTATTGTTGCCAGACGCGCGCGGCGGTCACTTGCTACCTGTCGAAGGGCACGAGGCAATCTTTCGCCCGTATAATCCAACCGCTGTCGTCGCTCGGCCAGTAATTCGGACGGACGCGGCAGGGCACGGGTTAGGTCGGCCAGCCGCTGCGCCCGGTCACGCCGCAACCGCGCCATTGCGCTGGTACGGCGTTCTTCCAGCTCTGCCAATCGCGCGAGCAATTCTGCGCGCACGGGCACCGCCATTTCGGCCGCGGCAGTTGGGGTGGGTGCCCTGCGGTCTGATGCAAAATCAATCAGGGTCGTGTCGGTTTCGTGCCCAACGGCAGAGATTAGTGGAATTCGGCTATCGGCGACCGCGCGAACAACAGCTTCTTCGTTAAAGCCCCAAAGATCCTCTACCGAGCCACCGCCACGCGCGACGATCAGCACATCTGGTCGTCGGATTAGCCCGTCGGTTGAGAGGGCGTTGAACCCGCGTATCGCCGCGGCGACCTGTTCGGCGCAGCCTTTGCCCTGTACGGCGACGGGCCAGACATGGACGGGTAGAGGGAACCTTTCGGCGAGTCGGTGCAGAATATCGCGGATTACGGCACCCGAAGGAGAGGTTATGACCCCGACACTGCGGGGCATGAACGGCAATGGTTGTTTGCGGTCGGGGGCAAATAACCCCTCTGCCCCCAACGCCGCCTTGCGTTTTTCCAGCATCGCCATCAACGCGCCCATGCCCGCCGGGGCGATGTTGTCGATGACCAATTGGTAACGCGATTGTCCGGGGAAGGTTGTCAGGCGACCACTGGCCACAACCTCCATCCCCTCCTCTGGCTGGACTTCCAATCGTGCGGCGACCCCTTTCCAACAAATCGCGGCCAATACGGCGCGATCGTCCTTTAAGTCCATATACAGGTGGCCAGACCGAGGCCGCGAAACGCGCCCCACCTCACCACGCACCCGCACATGGTCAAAGGCACCCTCAACCACGCGTTTTACTGCGCCGGAAAGCTCCGATACCGAAAATTCGGGGGCGTTGCCGCCCTGTGTTGAGTCGTCGTCGATCAGGTCCATAATCTATCCATAACGCGCTGTTTCACTGGGCACCAGCACCAGTCAACATGTGCAACCAGCTAAACCGCGACCACTCCGCCTGTTGCAGTATGACACGGCGGGGGATAGACCCCGCCAAACACTGAAAAAGGGCGCGATATGAACATTCTGATCCTTGGCGGCGGCGGACGTGAACATGCTTTGGCCTGGGCCATCGCGCAAAGCCCTGATTGCGATCGGCTGATTGCTGCGCCCGGCAATGCGGGAATTGCAGACGTTGCAGAATGTGTCACCCTGAACGCAGAGGATGGCGCAGCGGTTGCTGCCTATGCCAAAGACAATGCGATTGATCTGGTAGTCATTGGGCCCGAGGCACCTTTGGCTGCTGGTGTAGCTGATGTGTTGACTGAAGCAGGTGTCGCCGTATTTGGGCCCTCTGCCGCAGCCGCACGGTTAGAAGCGTCAAAAGCGTTTACCAAGGAACTATGCGACGCAGCAAATGCACCCACCGCTGGTTATGCTCGATTTACCGATGAGGCCGCTGCACTGGCCTACGTTCGTGAACAAGGCGCGCCTATCGTTGTTAAAGCAGATGGGCTGGCGGCTGGCAAAGGTGTTATCGTTGCGATGACCCTGACCGAGGCCGAAGACGCGATCAAAGATATGCTGGGCGGCGGGTTTGGCGAAGCTGGCGCTGAGGTTGTTATCGAAGAGTTTATGACCGGCGAAGAGGCCAGTTTTTTCATCATTTGTGATGGCGAGACGGCTTTGCCGCTGGTGACAGCGCAGGACCACAAACGGGCATTTGATGGTGACGAAGGCCCCAATACCGGTGGCATGGGAGCTTACTCACCAGCCCCTGTGATGACGGCAGAAGTTGAGGCCAAAGCGATGGCAGAGATCGTTCAGCCTTGCCTTGATGAAATGGCCCGTCGGAGCATGCCTTATCAAGGGGTTCTTTATGCGGGGTTGATGATTGAAAATGGACAGCCACGGCTGGTGGAATACAATGTCCGTTTTGGCGACCCGGAATGTCAGGTGTTGATGATGCGGCTGGCTGAGGACTTCTTGCCTATCCTGCATGCAGCCGCGAAAGGTCGCCTAAAAGACATGGCGTTGGATTGGCGCCCGGAACCCGCGATGACGGTCGTTATGGCGGCCAAAGGCTATCCCGGTGCATATGAAAAAGGTGATGTGATTGCCGGGCTGAAGGCAGCAGGCACTGACCCTGATGTGATGATTTTTCACGCTGGAACCAAGGCGGTGGGTGATCAGGTGACCGCAAATGGTGGCCGGGTGCTAAACGTAACCGCCCGTGGTGCGGACCTGACTGAAGCACGAGCGAAGGCGTATGCCGCTGTTGAGGCCATCGATTGGCCGGGCGGATTTTATCGCAAGGACATCGGCTGGCGCGCACTTTAAAGGCGTTTTTGGCAAAACGCCTCTGTGAGTATTTCTGCGATAAAGATGTGAGTACGCCCTACCCTTTTGTGTTCTTTTTCGCCCAAATACTCATTCTGGGACGCAATCAGTTAGCGCCCTAAAAGTATCTGCATTGCTGTCGGTGCCATTGCTCGGTTTGAATGCCCTGCCGCCAATGCGATTTTGTGCTGCCAGTGGAAAGCTGTGTCTGTAGTACTCGCAGTTTGCCGGGCGCATTTCATCATCCATTTCGCCCGCTCTAATCGGTTAGCACCCTGCCTAGTCGCGCCCTCATCATGACGTAATCCGCGATGGTTGGCATCGACATCACCGGCACCGCTCAGCAAGATTAGCCGTCGGGAAAATACCTGCCCTAAATCACAGATAGGCCCGTCTGCTAAACCATAAGGAAATGGCGTATCCTCTGGCGCGGTATACCAACCGGCGTTTGCGGCGATGAACATCGCGTCCGGTTCTGTATTCCCGAACAGCACGTAGCGTTGCACCACTTGTGCGCCTGCTGAATGACCATAGAAATCGGCGCCGCCAAAAGCATTGGCAAGCAGAGTCAAAGCGGTGAAGACAGCGCCAAATTCGGGCCCTTCGCCGCCAAGGTTGTAACCTCGCCAGCCGGGGAACTGCCGTTGATCAAACTCAGGCGCGATCAGATTAAAAGAGCCGTCTGTATCCAACGCGGACCATTGTGCCAAATAGCGCGCCGCGTCCCTTTCCATCCCATGAAGGATGATCAGCGACCGCGCTCCGGGTCGCCCTGTTCGGCAATGAAGTGCGAGGCATCGTCCATCAGCCAGATCAAATCTGTCCATCAGCGGGGCATCTGGGTCTGGCCCTTTTTATAGGGCATCCAATCAGTAATTTCCGGGTAATGCTGACGCCGCCATGCTTTGACCTGTCGGTTCATCATGCGGAACCAAACGGGTGGAAAATATGCGGCGAATACCATTAACGGATAGCCATATGGCAACTGAGGTGCATCGCTTTCATCATAGGTTTGCAGCAATGGAAAACGCCTGTTGGGTTTGTAATGATGGTCGGAGTGACGTTGCAGATTGATCAGCAAAAGGTTGGTCATATGCTGCGCACCATTCCAGCTATGGCGTGGTTTGGTTGGCTCGTATTTTCCGTCGCCGAGATGTTTGCGAGTCAATCCATAGTGTTCCACATAATTCACCGCCTCTAGCTGCATCACAGCGGTGAAGCACTGCTGGAAGAACAACAATAGCGCGTAGCTACCGCCCACCCACAAGGCAAGAACCACGAAAACGCTGGACATCAGGGCATAACGCCACCACGGATTGCGCCAACTCAATTTACCATACCCCCGGCGGCGCAATTGTTCGTGGTCTATTCGCCACGCAGAACCGAAAGTACCAGCCACAGCGCGAGGGAAAAACCGCCAAAACCCTTCGCCATAACGCGCAGTCACCGGGTCCTTTGGTGTTGCGACATAGATGTGATGATTGTGCAGATGCTCAGTCGTGAACGGCCCATAGCAGACCGAGGCGAGGAGGATATTGCCCAAACCCCTTTCAAACCGGTTCTTTTGGTGGATCAACTCGTGAGCATAGGTGATGCCGATGCCACCCGTGGCAATGCCGACGCCCATCATCAATGCCATCGCCTCTGACCAATGCAGGTGGTTGGGCAGGCTTACGGCATAGATCGCGCCAATAATCGCACCAATCTGTAACGGCACCCATATCCACGTCACGACCCGGTGCCAGAACAGGGCAGTGTCTTCGGTAGTTGGGTCTGCATTGTTGGTGTTCAGCCCGATGAAACGGTCCAGAAAGGACGTAACGAACCAGCCGTAAATAGGCACCCCAGCCAGAAACCACCCACCATAGGCCGCTGCCAGCCCGATTAGCACGGGCATCGCAAAGGATATAGCAAAGGCATAAGCGGCGATCGGCATTCGTGATCCTTTCTATCCTTTGAATATAATCAAACCGAGGAAATTGCGAATTAGGGTGTTTTCCGATCAAGCTGATTCAAATCGGTTAGAAAACGCTCTAGCCGGCAGCCAGTTGTGTCAGATCAAACTTGCCAGTTTCTCAACTGCCTGCTCAATCTCAACCTCCGTATTGTAGTAATGCGGAGCCATGCGCAAAACGGTGGGTAGGTTGCGCTTTTCTGAATCGATCAGTGTGCTTGAGGCGATCGATGCGCCAATTACAAATCCGGCTTCAGCCATTTTCGCAATAATCTCAGCCGGGACCGCACCTTCGACCGTAAAGCTGATGATACCACATTGATGACTGCCGAGATCGCGAAGCTGAATGGCAGAATGTTGCATTAGGAGTGATCTGCATTGAGCCGACAAATGCGTCACGCGGGCCTCAATGACGTCAATGCCAATCGAATCGGCATAATCAAACGCGGCCCCTAACCCGGCACGCAGGGCATAGGCGTTTTCCCATGTTTCAAACCGCCTTGCATCGTCGCGTAGGGCATATTGATCACGGGCAACCCAAGGCGCGCCGAAATGGTCGATCATGGCGGGTTCAAGAGTGTCCAGCCATTTGCCACGCACATATAAGAACCCTGTGCCGCGTGGCCCCCGCAGGAATTTACGACCCGTTGCCGACAGGAAATCACAACCGATCTTTTCAACATCGACCCTCATCTGCCCAGCGGCCTGGCAGGCATCCAATAGATAAGGCACGCTGTATTTGCGGGCGATCTTTCCCACTTTTGCTGCCGGATTAACCAAACCACCGTTGGTGGGTATCCATGTGATTGCAATCAAAGCCACGTCATCGCCCATCGTGGCTTCTAGCGCGGCGACATCCAATGCGCCGCTTTCGTCAGAAGGAACGACTTCAATTGTTAGATCGAGCTGTTTGGCGCGTTGAAGGAAAGCCACATAGTTGGCTGCATATTCAGCCTCGCAGGTCAGTATGCGCCCGCCGCGTTTTAGCGGCAACGCGTAAAATGCGTGGCACCAAGCGACGGTCGCATTTTCCATCAATGCAATCTCTCGCCGATCCGCATTAATATGGCGGGCGACTGATGCATATACGGCGTCAAGCTTCTCGGCCTCTTGCGCATGAGCCTCATAACCGCCGATCTGTGCTTCGAGCAGCGTATGGTTCACCACGGCATCGACGACAGGCTTCGGCATTAGGGCAGAGCCCGAGGCCAATAGGTGAACTGCGCCACCGATGCCCGGTGTGTCATACCGAATGGCGTCAATGTCGATGCTTAGATTCATGTTGCGATCATCCAGATTTTGCCGGGTTCAATTTTACTTCTGCGATTTGATCGCATCTGCAATTTTGCTTAGCCCTGCATACACGGCGCCCCCGGCAATGTACGCACCAACGATGATGCCAACGAACAACAGAATTGAGCGGCTATCCATGTTAATCTTCCTTACCCTGAACTGTATCAGCATTGCCCAACACCTTTATCTGCCAAATGTTCGGCATAGAATTTTCTAACTCAGTAATGAGTTAGGACGTTGCGAGTGGAACATTCAGAGCATTGCTACCTTTCTGCTGATGATGCAATCACTGCGTTCGCGGAAAGACGCTTATCGCCAGTGGTTCTGACGCAAGCAATCTTTGACTAGGTTGAGGTGGTGCAGCCCAAAATCAACGCTTTCGCAATTACTTTCTTTGACGAAACCATCGTGCAGGCCAAAGCCACTGAAAACCGCTGTGCTAAATCGGGCTCGGTGAGCCCACTTCATTGGTTGCCGGTTGGCATCTGTGGATCACTGTCCAGGCATCAAAACCAAATCTGCAGACCTAGAAATCGGCGTGAAGATGATCATCGTGGCGGGCCGCTGAACAGCCTTGGAATCTGATTTTTGATGAGGTTAGGTTTAACTGATGTTTTAAATGCGGTTCCAGCAGCACGCGTCGTGCTCGGCCCTGTAACAACTGATTGATCAGCAATCGAGTTCTGGCACGATCAACTGACCAGTCGCGCCAAAGAGGCTGTAACATTTCCATATCCCATCGTAGGATGCCATTTCGCCCAGAACATGGCTGGGGGCTATGCTGGCTGGGTTGCTGAAAAGCCCAATAGCCAATGGGTGATCTTGTTCGACCGGGTAAATATCCGTCTTTTCCATCACGGTAATAGAAGGCAAAATCGACTCTTTCACCGTCACCATGGCTGAGGTGTGGTAACATTGGAAAGCCCAACCCAATTGGGAAGCCAGCGTCCAAGTATAGGGTGATTGTTCCGGGAAAAGCTTTGGCAACTTCGCGGGCGGCAAGAATTGTCCCTGTCGCCGCCTTCTGAGAGGCATAGTTGCGGTTTAATGCGCAGTATAGTGCAGAGGTGGATTGAAGAGGTGTTTCTTTGGTCGCAAAACATGGCAACGCCGTTCGCCCGAGGCCTGTTCCTGCCAACTGGAGTGTCAGCGTGATCGCGCAATAGCCGATCAGAAATGTAGTTCGGGGCCATCGGCTGAAACGGGAGGCAAGCCAGATAAGGCCACCTATTTGGGTTAGGATAGTCAGGCCAAGAATAATCAGGCCATGGATGGCCCACTTCATCGCTCGTTTGGTCATCATATCATACTCGCCGCTACATCCATTGCTTTTCGCATGACGGTCGGCGCGGCCTTGCGAGCATTGTCGAACGGCATGTACGTACCATTAGGTAACTCAGGGCCGGTGGCGTATAGGACAGATAAAGTCAGCTCAAAGTGGGTAAATACATGACGGGCTTGCGCAGAGGCTTCGCACCAATCAGCGGTTCCGGGGGCTGCTGATTTGGTGGTTTCTATTAGGGGTGGTGTCTTGGTCCATTCCGGCCCCGGCAAGCCGATCATTCCGCCCAACAGGCCTTTGTCGGGGCGTGTTTCAATCAGGATTGCACCGTCACCCTCTCGAAAATGGGCATAGACGGTGCTTTCTCTTTTTGGTTTCACCCTTTTTGGTGCTTTACGGGGCAACTCTGCGGCAATGCCTTTGGCCCTTCCCTGACAGGATTGGGTAAAGGGACACAGTAGGCATGTTGGTGATTTCGGGGTGCAAATGGTGGCACCTAAATCCATCAAGGCTTGCGCGAAATCACCAGCACGTTTGGCAGGCACCAAAGCTTCGGTTCGGGTGCGAATATCGGGTTTTGAATCAGGTAGCGGCGTTTCGATGGCATAGAACCGGCTCAACACCCGCTCTACATTGCCATCGACCGCTGCGACAGGCAGATCAAAGGCGATGGCCCCGATTGCACCCGCTGTGTAAGGGCCGACCCCCGGCAGGGCAAGCAACCCCGCCTCAGTTTCTGGAAACCGGCCACCAAGCTGATTAGAGACCACTTGCGCGCAGGAATGTAGGTTGCGGGCGCGGGCGTAGTATCCAAGCCCGGCCCATTCCGCCAATACATCTTCCCGTGGTGCCGCAGCCAGCGTATCCACCGTTGGCCAAAGGGTCGTGAAGCGCTCAAAGTACGGCTTTACCGTCGCAACAACGGTTTGCTGCAACATGATTTCCGAGAGCCAAACCTTGTAAGGGTCCATCGGCGGAGTACCGGGAGGTGCCCTCCACGGTAGATCGCGGGCATTTAGGTCATACCAACGTAGCAGATCGACCGGGTTCATTTGCAGCCATCTGTTTTGGGCAGGCACATCATTTGAAATTTCCGAGGGATTGGATGGTGGTCGGTCATGAGTACAAAACAACGCCTTCGCCGGTTTCACGCAATAGCGAACTTCACAAGCCGCTAACGATTAGGCAAACCAACTTAGGGTGCGACCAGATGAGCAGGCTGTCGACCCAATGAGACGTCTACGATGGACCGGAGTGCGGTGCGGGCGATGTCCTCAAAACATTCATCGGTCCAGCATAGTGCATGCGCTGTGATGATGGTGTTTTCCATGGTTAAGAGCGGGCTGTCAGGCGCGATTGGTTCCATTTCTGTAACATCCAACCCGGCACCACCAAGATGGCCGCTTTTTAGGGCCTCAATCAAGGCGGCTTCGTCATGGATTGGACCGCGACCGACATTGAAAAACAAAGACTCCGGCTTCATTTTCGCAAAAGCCTCTGCATTCATTAGGTGGTGAGTATCGTCGTTCAGCATGCAACAGACGACCACGAAATCTGCCTCGGCTAACAATTCAGGCAATTCGCGTTTTTGCGCACCTGCCATATCCGCCTCTGCCACAAAGGGGTCGGCGGCGATTACTTTGGCAAAAAATGGCGCTGCGAGGCTTGCCAGCTCTTGGCCAATTCCACCTGCTCCGATCAGGCCCAATGTGCGACCGGACAGGCCAATGCCCATGTGCTCAACGCGATCATTCCAGCGCTGCGAGCGAACAAGCTGGTCTTTGATTGGTAGTTTACTGGCCAAAGCAAAGATGAGCGAAAGTGCGGCCACGGCAACCGGGCGGCGGATTGCAAACGGCGTGTTTGTTACGGCAACCCCATTAGCGGCAAGCGCCGCCACATCAACCGTATCAAACCCGACGCCATTCCGGGCAATCAGTTTGACGCGCAAGTCATCTCCGGCCACGGCGTCGGCACCGACCAATGGCAGATTTACATGTAACGCATCGTAACGGGCCATTACGTCAGCGGAGATATGGTCGCAATCAGGCAACCATTCCCATTCAATCTCTGGATTTGCTTTCAGCTCATCAAATGCGGCCCGGTTAAAGCATGGTTCGCCAGATGCCGTTTTAAGGTCCGCGGTTACACCGACACGAAATGTCATCTTGCGCCCTCTAACACTTGCGCGACCCCCTGAGCGAGAAGGCTTTGGTCCGTTCCTGCCGCGATCATGTCGAAGCCGTCGGCGGCATAGGATCGCGCCCAATCTATGGACGGAGCCATGATGCCCAGCGCCTTTCCGGCATCGCGCGCCGTCTTGCTGATCCGCGCCACGGCATCAAGGTAGATCGGGTTGTCAAACTCACCCGGTACGCCCAAGAAATTGGTTAGATCGAATTGACCGATCCAAATGACATCCACGCCATCCACGGCGGCGATGTCTTCTACCGCCTCCAAGCCACGTTCTGTTTCTACCTGAGCGATCACGAGAACTTCGGCATTTGCACGCGCGAGTTTGGCCGATGGTGCGCCCGGCAGATAGTCATCATGGGCAAATCCAAAGGCGGCACCACGACGCCCAACGTCCGGATAATGGCAGGCTTCGACGATGGCTCTCGCCTCTTCTGCACTTTCCACCATGGGAACCATAACGCCCTTAACGCCGACATCCAGCAGCCGGGCGATGAAATGATAATCGCTGACCGGCGGACGGGCCAAAGGCGTTACGCCCAAGCCGCGGCAGGCTGCTGTTTGCCATTTGATTGTTTCAATAGAGGCACCCGAATGTTCCATGTCATAAATGATGTACTCCGCACCTGCCGTGGCCATGATCTGCGCCATACCGGGTGAGAAGAATTCGAACACCATGCCGCCCAAGACCCGCTCTCCGGCCAAAACACGGTTGCGCAGGCTCATGTAATAACAACAGGGGTCATCACCTGCTCCCGTTTTATCGCTGACCAATCCCAGTCAATCCCTAACCCCGGTTTGTCTGAGGGGATGGCACGGCCATTTTCAATGTGCATTGTCTCGCCCGTAATGAGGTCCAGTTGTGGAATATATTCCAGCCAAGGCGCGTTTGGCACGGCGCACACGAGGCTTACGTGTAGTTCCATAAGGAAATGCGGGCATATTGGGATGTTATGAGCCTCGGCCATATGAGCGACCTTTAGCCAGGGTGTGATCCCACCGATCCGAGCCACATCTGCCTGCACAATAGAACAAGCCCCCGCCACCAGATAATCCTTGAACTGGCTAATCGAATACATGCTTTCGCCAACCGCAATTGGTACATGGGTTCCGGCAGCGAGTTGTGCGTGGGCCATGACATCATCTGCTGGCATGGGTTCCTCGAACCAAGCGATGCCAGCATCCTCAAGAACGCACGCCCGTCGTCGTGCCTCTGGTAATGAAAAGCCTTGGTTGGCGTCGGTCATGATTTCATAGGAATCACCAACCGCTTCGCGCACTGCGAATAGGCGAGAGCGATCTTCGGATAAGCGCGGACGACCAATTTTGACCTTTGATCCAGCAAAACCCTGCGCCTTTGCTGCCAGTGCATCATCGACCAATGCCGGGGTTTCAATATGAAGCCAGCCACCCTCGGTCGTGTAGAGGGGAACATCGCCCTTTGCCCCGCCCGCCATACGCCATAAGGGAAGATTGGCGCGACGGCAGCGCAAATCCCACAATGCAGTATCAATCGCGGCAAGCGCCAATGAAGTGATCGCACCGACACTGGTGGCGTGGGAGGAAAACAGCAGGTTGCGCCAGATGCCTTCTACTGCCTCTGCTTCCTGACCCAACAGGCGGGGTGCAAGTGCGTCACGCAGCAAGGCGATGATCGCTGAGCCGCCAGTGCCGATGGTGTAGCTGTAGCCGACCCCCACAGCACCGTCCGCATCGGTTATCCTGACAATCGGCGTTTCCTGACTGTCAAAGGACTGAATAGCATCAGAACGGCGGACCTTTGGCTTTAGGTCCACCATGAATATCTCTATACGCTCGATTTTGGCCATGGCGGCACCGTAACCGGCAATTCTCTATTTCGTGTATTGATTTTTTCTCATGTATTACATAAGAGATACTCAATGTGGTGATTTGGTCGACCGGCTTGCGAACCACTTTAAACAATTCGCTAAAGGGGTCGCTGGGCAAAAGCCCCCGACCTTTTCTGGCGGGGGTTTTTTGAGTTTCTGGGGAATGGCGGGATGCCGAAAGATATGACCGAAGATAAACGCGCAAAACTGTCACCGCAGACAGCTATGGTTCATGCAGGCACCCGCCGCAGTCAGTATGGGGAAATGTCTGAGGCACTGTATCTGACACAGGGCTTTGCCTATCCCGATGCGGAAACTGCCGAGGCGCGTTTTCAGGGTAACTTTGAGACCGAGGGTTTTATCTATGCCCGTTATGGCAACCCGACGGTGGCAATGTTCGAAGAACGTATTGCCGCGTTGGAAGGCGCGGAGGACGCGTTTGCCACCGCATCTGGCATGGCTGCTGTTCACGGTGCGCTGACGGCGATGCTGCGGGCGGGCGATCATCTGGTTGCCAGTCGCGCCTTGTTTGGCTCGTGTCTTTATATCGTCGAAAACCTGCTGCCGCGTTTTGGGGTGGAAACAACATTGGTTGATGGCGCTGACCTGGATGCTTGGCGTGCTGCGATGCGCCCAAATACCCGCGCTGTTTTCCTTGAAACTGTATCGAACCCGACACTCGACATTATTGACTTAAAGGCCGTGGCCGAGATTGCACACAGCGTTGGTGCCCGCGTTGTTGTCGACAATGTATTCGCTACTCCCATTTATCAGCGACCGCTGGAGTTGGGCGCAGATGTGGTGATTTATTCAGCTACCAAACATATTGATGGTCAGGGCCGTTGTCTGGGCGGAGTTGTGTTGGGAGATCGTGAATTTATTCGCGGCGAATTGGAGCCGATGATCAAGCATACAGGCGCGGCGATGAGCCCCTTTAATGCCTGGGTCATGGTCAAGGGGTTGGAAACCTTGCACATTCGCGTGCGTGCGCAAGCATCGGCAGCCGCTGAGATTGCGGAGGCGGTTAGCGGCCATACGGCTGTTAATTTTGTACGCTATCCGGGCCGCGCTGATCATCCACAGCGCCATCTGGCAGAAACTCAAATGAAGGGAACTGGTACGGTTTTAGCTTTTGAAATTGAAGGCGGTCAGGCTGCGGCGTTTCGGTTTATGAATGCCCTGAACATCATTCTGATTTCCAACAATCTGGGCGATGCCAAATCTATCGTCACCCACCCGACAACAACAACGCATCAGCGTTTGAGTGAAGAACAACGTGCCGAGTTGGGTATTTCGCCGGGCTTATTGCGCTTGTCGGTAGGGCTGGAAGACCCTGCTGATCTGATCGCTGACATCCTTGCGGCTTTAGATTCTGTTTAACAATGTAAACGCAAAATTAACCTGAACCTGCGCTATTCTTACGACCGCTGGCGGAAATGTCATATCGACCGTCGCGGAACTGGTTGGACCTTGGGGTAAGAATGCCAATATACTGGTAGATCAAGCCCAGTGGAGGCGCAGATGAATAAGTTTACGAGACAAGGTGTAAAAGCCGACCCAGTCCCCAGCCGTGATGCGGCGCGGGATGCGTTGGAGACATTGCGCCAATTCGCAGCCGCGTCGCCCGATCAGGCGACTGAGCTGGGCTTTTCAGCGGCTGCTGTGGATAGCCTGAACCGCACCTATCCGGCAGATTTTTCACCTGATGCTGCCTATAAGGCTGGCATGCCTGACCTGCAAAATGGCCCAGAAAGCCTGATCAAAGGTGAGAAAACGGGCATTCAGCATGTCGGCATTTCGAATTTCCGTCTGCCGCTGAGTTATGCCACCAAAAACGGCGGGCAATTGAGTCTGGAAACATCAGTCACTGGGTCGGTATCATTGGCGGCGACCAAAAAGGGCATCAACATGAGCCGCATTATGCGCTCGTTCTATCGCCATGCTGATCAGCCCTTTCATTTCGAACGAATCGCTGAAGTGTTGGAAAGTTATCTGAGTGATTTAGACAGCTTTGATGCCCGCATTCAGTTACGCTTTCGTTATCCCTTGCTGAAACATTCGCTTCGCAGTGGGCTTGATGGCTATCAGTATTACGATGTGGCGTTTGAGGCGTTAACAGCGAATGGCCAGATGACACGCGTCATTCACCTTGATTATGTCTACTCGTCTACCTGCCCGTGCTCGTTGGAGCTGGCTGAGCATGCGCGTAACCAGCGGGGCCAGATTGCGACGCCGCATTCACAACGGTCAGTTGCCCGCGTGTCTGTCGCCCTTCAGGGTGAAGACTGTTTGTGGATTGAGGATTTGATTGGTCTTTGTACGGCTGCCATTCCAACCGAAACGCAGGTTATGGTGAAACGTGAGGATGAGCAGGCATTTGCTGAGCTAAACGGTGCTAATCCGATTTTCGTTGAAGATGCTGTTCGCTTGTTGTGTGAAGCAATGGAGAGCGACGACCGGATCAGCGATTTCCGGGTCGCTGCCAGCCACCAAGAGTCATTGCACAGTCATGATGCGGTTTCGGTCCTGACCAAGGGCGATACCTTTGATCAGGCAAGTCTTGACCCTCGGTTTTTTGAGAGCCTGTTTCATACGGGGTAACTCGGCGCCTAAAGGGGCTACTCGCCCCGCATTAAATAGGTGACGGTTTTGGCCCTGTCTTCCAGCCGAGCTGAGCCAACTTCAACGAAACCTTGGGCGGCGTGGAACGCGTCAGAATTTGGGTTTGGTGGATCTGAGTTTACTTCGCAAACGATGGGGCCCGCGCTGTATTCTACGGCCCATTGGAACAGGTTTTCGTACAATTTCCGAGCCAACCCGCGTCGTTGATAAGCGTCATCTACACAGACCCGGTCGATGTAGATGAATTTTTCGTAGCGTTCTTTGAACCATAGAAAATTTGTACCGTCGTAATCATCGCTCTGTTTAAACGCCAGCAAGAATGCGCCATCCTCGCAACGGGCATAGGATGCATTGGTGACCATCTCCGCCAATCGTTCTGGCGTTAGGTGTGACAGCTCAATCGCGTGCGCTTCGTTGAGCGGGTGTATCCATTTTTGATCGGCTTCGCTGATTTCGCGAACTGTCATAGACCACGCTCCGCCATCATTGCTGTTAGGTTGGCTTCTGGTCGGGCCCCGATATGACCAATGATTTCACCAGCTGCGACGCAACCCATTGAAGCGCAGGTCGCCAGATCGCGCCCTGCTGCTAGACCAGCTAGGAAGCCGCCCGCGAATAGATCACCTGCGCCGGTGGCGTCGACAATTTTGCTGGCAGCCGTTGGAACGTGAATCGTATCATTGGCGGTGACAACATAGGCACCTTTGGCCCCTACTGTGATCGCGGCGATTTCCACATCCTTTGACACACGCGTCAGCGCCTCATCGAAATCATCGGTTTCGTAAAGAGACATCACCTCATGCTCATTCGCGAACAATAGATTGGTGTGATCTGCAATCAGGTTGCGAAATGCGTCACGATGACGGTCAACGCAGAATGGGTCGCTTAGCGTGATCGAAACCTTGCCGCCTGCGCCCTTACAGGCCGCAATCGCCTTTTCAAAAGCAGCGACAGATTCCGCGCCGTCAAAACGATACCCTTCCAAATACAGCCAATCAGCATCTGCCATCATCGCAGTATCGATGTCATCTGGACCCAAAGCCTCAGACACGCCTAGATAAGTATTCATCGAACGTTCGCCATCGGGCGAGACCAGAACCATGCACCGCCCGGTTTCATCCTCGGCACCTTTCGGGGCCAGAGGTGTTTCAAAAGTCACACCAACAGCACGAATGTCATGGGCAAAAATCTCTCCCAACTGATCATCACGCACTTTGCCGACATAAGCTGTTTTAGCGCCCAACATCGCGGCACCGGCAATAGTGTTTGCAGCGGAGCCGCCGGAAATTTGGCTGGCAGGCCCCATAGCGCCATACAACTCGGTGGATCGAGCCGTGTCGATCAATTGCATGATGCCCTTTTCAACGCCGTTTTTTGTCAGAAAATCATCCTGAATGTGGCTCAGCACATCAACTAGTGCATTCCCCACGCCAACGATATCGTAAGTCTTAGTCATTCAGTTTTATCCTCAAACTGGCATAAATCACGGATGATACAATCGGCGCAGCGCGGTTTGCGCGCAGTACATATATAGCGACCGTGAAGGATCATCCAATGGTGTGCATGGAGTTGATAAGCCGCAGGGATGCGGTCTTCGATAGCTCTTTCAACCACATCAACGTTTTTTCCGGGGGCCAGGCCAGATCGGTTACCAAGGCGGAAAATGTGGGTATCGACGGCCTGCGCAGGAATGCCCCACCACATGTTTAGAACAACGTTAGCGGTTTTACGTCCAACGCCCGGCAGCGATTGCAAAGCTTCGCGACTAGAGGGGACTTCGCTGCCGTATTCATCAACCAGTTTTTTGCTGAGTTTGATGACGTTTTTAGCTTTGTTGCGATACAGCCCGATTGTTTTGATATGTTCAATCACGCCTTCCTCGCGCAGTGCCAGCATCTTTTCCGGTGTATCGGCGATTTTGAACAAGGCTTCGGTGGCGCGGTTAACGCCTTTGTCTGTTGCCTGCGCACTTAGCGCGACTGCAACGACAAGTGTGAAAGCATTGGTGTGATTTAGCTCGCCCTCAGGCTCTGCCTCTTCGGCCTGAAACCGGCGAAACGCCTCGTCAATCTCGGCATATGTCATGGTGCGGATCATGGGCATTTGCCTATCTCAGGCGAACGGGACGGGCAAGAGGCGTCGCAACCTTGCACAACGTTATCCGCCGTCCATATCTTGTAGCGCACCCCGCGCAGCGCTGGCGGCGGGGCTTTCCGGATCTGCGGATATGGCGGTTAGCCATGCTTCGCGGGCGAGGTCCTCGCGACCCAACGCCTGTTCAGCCAGCCCAAGCTCCAACCACGCATCGGCATGATCTGGAGCTAATAATGTGGCTTCGGCGGCATCAACGCGGGCACCTTGTCTGTCGCCAAGTCGGCGTTTTATTGCGGCGCGAAGTGTCATCAGTTCTGGGTCGCTCGGGCGGAGGGTCAATGCACGATCAATATCATATCGCGCTGCCTGTCCTTGGTTCTCGTTCAGCCGGATCAAGGCGCGTTCCACCAGAAGATCAGCGGATTCGTATATTTTCAATCCTTGCTCAATCGCCTCTTGCGCTTTGATCAATTCGCCCAGCGCTTTCCATTCCTCGGCCGACTGCAGCATAAGGTAGGCGCGGGTTTCAGCATCCATCGCCTCGGAATTGGCCAAGGATGCGAAACGTTGCGCTGCAGGCCCATGCGCTCCCCGCGCGGCCAAAGCCACGGCTTCACAGTGGAGAGCACCCGGTTCGCCGGTGCGGTCAAACCATCTTAGCGCCTGCACTTCGGCCCCTGCTGGATCGGCGGCGACCAAACTCAGGCAGTCTTCGTAGTTGTCGACTTCGGCTAGCGAAACCCCAGTCAACGCGCCATAGGCTGAAAAAGCCATAATCATAGTAACAAGGGGGTGCCGCATTGATCCATCATCCTATAAAGATTGGTTGGCAATCTAACGATAAAATACCAGAGGCCCAATGCCTGATCGACGCACTTTATTTTGCGCTGGCTTCGGATATTCCGCTGCAGCGCTTGCCGAGAGGCTATTGCCGGAAAACTGGCGGGTCATTGGCACGCATCGTAACCCAGAAAACGAGCCTAAATTGCGTTCGGCAGGGGTGGAGCCTGTCCTTTGGTCCGATGTCGAACGCTGTACTGAATTATTGTCCGACGCCAGCCATATTTTGGTGTCGGCGGCACCTGATGCAGGTGGCGACCCGTCGCTGCGCGCGATGGGAATAGCATTAAGTTCGGCACGGCCTGACTGGGTTGGGTACCTTTCGACTACTGGGGTGTATGGCGACCGTGCCGGTGGTTGGGTTGACGAAGATTCTGTGCTGACCCCGGCCACCAAACGGGGTAAAATGCGCGTGGACGCAGAGGCCGAGTGGCAGGCAACGGGCCTGCCGGTTCATATATTTCGCCTAGCAGGAATTTATGGCCCCGGGCGCGGACCATTTACCAAAGTCCTGAACGGAACCGCACGTCGGATTGTAAAGCCCAATCAAGTGTTTAGCCGCATTCATAGGGATGATATAGCGGCGACGCTGTTAGCGTCCATCAACCAACCAAGACCAGGCGCGGTGTATAATCTGTGTGATGACCTCGCGGCCCCGCCGCAAGATGTGATTGGTTATGCGGCCGAGTTATTAGGCAAAGAGGCACCGCCGTTGATCCCTATTGAGGAAGCGGAAATGTCGCCAATGGCGGCGAGTTTTTATTCGGAATCTAAGCGGGTATCCAACAAACTTATTCGCGAAGAGTTGGGTGTCGAGCTAAGCTATCCAACCTATCGTGAGGGGCTGGCGGCGGACCTAGCGGCTGAAACGCAGTAAACCATCGACGGTTAATCGCAGATTCCGGCGAGAGCGACCCAATCCTGATCAGAAAGCGCCGGATTGAAAGGCTTTTTCCCAACCCGGTCTGCGTCCATGACCGATCGTGCGAGTGCGCTCTGATCAACGGACAAAAGATACTTGCCCAGAGGCAGGGTTGGCAAACCTACATTGCCCAGTAGTTTGGATGCATCATGTACTGCCTTGGTCCGGATTGCGGGGTCATAACCCTGCCCCTGCCCTGCAATAAAGGCTTCGGCTAATTCACTATCTTTGGCAACTCCGCGCAGAACACGGGTCAGCCCCGGCAAGCCCAAATTATCCAATGTCATCCTGAGAGGATCACCTGCTTTGGTATGAGCGATCTCAATGGCCAGAATGCCTGCCAAAGCCTCCGGGCTATCAAAAGCTCTCAGCACGCCAGAGCTTAGTACAATCCATCCGCCCGGGAGTGCCGCAATGCTGGGATCAGGTGATTCGATTACTTTTAAAGTGATCAGATCAACATCTTCAGCTGTCCGAAGTCGCTTCTCAAATCGACGCAAGGCTTTAGTTCCAGCAGTTCCACTGCAAAATACCGGTAGTTTTGCGCTTGAAACTGACGCTGCGTATTGGCTTGCCATACCAGCGCCCATTGACCGTTCCGCAGCGTCGGGAATGGATTCTACGAACCGGTCAGTTAACATCGGCGGCAATATGAAAAGCGCCAGTGCCGCCGCTGTTAAACCGCAGGCTGATCCTATGACTAGGCGCCGCCAGCGAGGTGGGGGTTTGGGGCGTGCTGCATCAAGTTCCTCGCAAACCGTCCTGATCGCTTCGATCATCTGGGGGTCGTCGATCAACAGCCTTTCTCGGCTGCCCTCGTCTGGCGTTAGGGTTAATGCGGCGTTGCCTTCGTCGCGACGGCGGAGCGTTACCAGCGGCCAATGGGTCAAAGGTGTTTCATCGCTATCCATAACCACCAGCGAGGAATCGCCAAAAGTTATGATGACAGAGATTTCACCGCTTTCGGAGAGATAGCGGCCTATCGCCTCCAGCCTGTCGTATTTTGCTAAGGCGGTCACGGACTGCCAACACTCCTATCGAGCGGCCGCAAGACCCAAAATCTGCTGCACCATTCCACTAAGAGACAGATATAGGCTGCATGCCATTAATCCGTATGTGCAAATTGGCGGCTGCTGAAAATGCGTGTAGGCCGCCCAACCAGCGAACACGACCCATGCGATTGCGATAGGCAGAGTTAGATTGCGCCACAAGACGGTACGTACTGGATGAACAAATCGCAGCGGGACGAATTGAGCGATTGCGGCAAGGCAGACGATGATCAGGCTGGTGACGCTGCTCAGGTCAGTTGCAAACAGCACCAGCACGAGCATGTTCCAGCACCCCGGGAACCCTTGAAAGCTGTTATCGGCGGTCTTCATGCCTTCATCAACGAAATAGATCGCGCCGGTCATGATGATGATGGCGGCGCCGATCATTGATAGTGGTGCATCCATCACGCCCGCGGCAGCCAC
The DNA here is from genome assembly GCA_049600095.1 of Pikeienuella sp. Lineage (GTDB taxonomy): Bacteria > Pseudomonadota > Alphaproteobacteria > Rhodobacterales > Rhodobacteraceae > Pikeienuella. Next base: position 25,102 of record JBMYPG010000027.1, read on the forward strand.
TAGGGCGACAGCTGGGATGAACACATAAGTTAGATAATCAACGATCAGATCGAGAATAACGCCATTCCAACGTGCCGCGTTTTTCTTTACATCCAATTTTCTGGCTAATGGTCCATCCAACCCGTCGACGATCAACGCGGCACCCAGCCAGCCAAACATTTCAGCCCATTGGCCCTTCATTGCAGCCAACATAGCCAAAAACGCGAGGAAAGCGCCGGTAGCGGTGAAAAGGTGAACTAAAAAGGCAAGCCAGCGCTGTGTCATGGAAGCGTCGTAATCCTTGCGTGCAGGGAAGACCAGCGAAAAGAATAGAGAACCAACTAGCTTAGTCGCGTGGCTTGCCCAGCATCCTACCTAAAAAACGTCCTGCTAAGATATGGACATGCAGGTGCATGACATCCTGAACTCCATTTTCACCCGAATTTGCGATGAGACGATAACCTGAGCCACTGTCTGGTGCCACGCCGAGTTGTCGCGCAATATCGCCAACCAAACGGATGTAATCGACGATTTCCTCTGCAGATGCCTCGCCCGCAAAATGGTCAAAACAAACATAGGGGCCCTTTGGGATCACCAATACGTGATCTGGTGCCTGAGGGGCAATATCGCGGAATGCCAAAGCATGTTCAGTCTCCGCAACCGTATCATTCGGAATCTCGCCACGTAGAATTTTGGCAAAGATATTCTGATCGTCATATTGGTATGCCATTTTCACCAAACCTTCTTATTTACAAACTCGATTCCATATCGCGGACCACGGCTTCAACCTCGTCACGACTAACCCGCAGAAAACGAGCAACCGTAGCTGCCATTTCAACGCGGTTTTGATCGGAGGCCAAACGGTCCATCCGGCCAGTGTCAACTTTACGCAAACGCCCGGATTCTTCGGAAAACTCATTGGTCAACGCTTCGACCAGTGTATTTCGCTGATCCTCACCGGCATGTCGGCTCATTAATCCAATACGTTCTACGTGGTCCACATATTCTTCGCGCGAAAACTCTGTTTCGATCAAAAGCACTCGCATACGGCAATCTGTGTCGGCAATATCCCGCACAACGTCATCACGCGAAGGATCAATGCAAAGCGCCAATTTTGACGTATTGCGGACATCAAACAGTAATGAAAGGAAAGCGCGCCGATGGCGGCCGCGTTTGTCTTTACCGACTTCAAGGTTGCCTAGATCCATATCCAAAGGTTGGTCTTGGTCAAACACATAGCCCAAGGTTTCCACCCCTGTGACCCGATGGATCACTCGGCTTAGATGTTCGCCCACGTGCCATTTTTTGCAGGCAATAACCAAAACCTCTTTACCATCGTCCAGCGTCGCTGATTTTTCCCAAAAACGCGGTGCCAAACGGCGCCCCTGCCGCCCGCGATTGGAAAGGTAAAGATAGTAGCTGCCGACCATTTCAGCGCCGACATCCTTGTCGTCGCCATCAACATAATGGTCCAGCATTGCCTGTCGCATGCTTTCGTCATGTTCCGTAATTTTACGGGCAAAAAACCGTGGCTCTTTGCGGATCATATCCAGATGGTCTTGGTAAAACGTCACTGGCATCCCATAGTCGGTGAACACCAATGTTGTCGGCGGGCGCGACACAATCTCGCTATGGTCGGCGCAATGGGCGATTATGGTTTGAAAGGCGATTTCGTCAGGAATCCAAGTCGTTGAGAAAAATCGCAACACATCCGGGCGCTTTTTCAGAAAGGCATACATCGCCTCTACGGTTTCGGCGCGT